>JAQNCU010000186.1 GCA_029077775.1 Acidocella sp.
TGTGGGTGAGGAAGCTCTGCGCAACCTCGATGAAGCCGGGATCGTGTATATCGGGGCGGAAGTGAACCCCGGCGATATTCTGGTGGGTAAGGTGACGCCGAAGGGCGAGAGCCCGATGACGCCGGAGGAGAAATTGCTGCGCGCGATCTTTGGCGAAAAAGCCTCGGATGTGCGGGATACCTCGCTGAAGCTGCCGCCGGGCGTGGCCGGGACCATCGTGGATGTGCGGGTGTTTAACCGCCGTGGCGTGGACAAGGATGAACGCGCGCTGGCGATTGAGCGGGCCGAGATCGAGCGGTTGGCGAAAGACCGCGACGATGAGCGCGCAATCCAGGAACGGTCATTCCTGAACCGTCTGCGTGAGACGTTGATGGGCCAGATTGCCGGTGCGGGGTTCAAGGGTATCAAAGCCGGTACGGCGATCACGCCGGAGGTTCTGGCCGAGCACCCGCGCGGCGCCTGGCGCAATGTGGTGGTCGCCGATGATGCGGTGATGGCCAGCATCGAAATTCTGAAGCGCGAGTTTGATGTGGCCGCCAAACGGTTGCAAGACCGGTTTGAGAGCAAGGTGGAAAAGCTCCAGCGCGGTGACGAGCTTCTGCCGGGCGTGATGAAGATGGTCAAAGTGTTCGTGGCGGTGAAGCGCAAGCTGCAACCGGGCGACAAGATGGCCGGGCGGCATGGTAACAAGGGCGTGGTCTCACGCGTGGTACCGGTTGAGGACATGCCGTTTTTGGCCGATGGAACGCCGGTTGACCTCGTGCTCAACCCGCTCGGCGTGCCGAGCCGGATGAATGTGGGGCAGATATTGGAAGTTCATCTGGGCTGGGCCTGTGCCAATCTCGGCAAGCAGATCGGTGTCGCGGTGGAGGAATATCGCCGCACCGGGGCGGCGAAGCAGGAATTGCTCGATCTGTTGAAGGATATCTACGGCGAGAAGATTTTCGCCGATCAGATCGCCGGGATGGATGACGCGGCGCTCGTGGAGCTGTGCGGTAATTTGAAAAAGGGCGTGCCGATTGCCACGCCGGTTTTCGATGGCGCGCGTATCCCCGATATCGAGGCTATGCTGGCGAAGGCCGGGCTCGACGTTTCGGGGCAGGTGACATTGGTGGATGGCCGGACCGGCGAGGCGTTCGAGCGCAAGGTGACGGTGGGCTATATGTATATGCTCAAGCTGCATCACCTTGTGGATGACAAGATCCATGCGCGTTCGATCGGGCCCTACAGCCTCGTGACCCAGCAACCGCTGGGCGGCAAGGCGCAATTCGGCGGGCAGCGTTTCGGTGAAATGGAGGTCTGGGCGCTGGAAGCCTATGGCGCGGCCTATACGTTGCAGGAAATGCTGACTGTGAAATCAGACGATGTTTCGGGCCGTACGAAGGTTTATGAGGCGATCGTGCGTGAGCAGGATAACTTCGAGGCCGGGATACCGGAGAGCTTCAACGTGCTGCTTAAGGAGCTGAAATCCTTGGGCCTGAACGTGGATTTGGAACAGACGGTGAATTGAGGAAGAAAGAGCTACTTTTTGAAAAAAGGTAGCGCAAACTTTCTGTCGGTTAGGGCCAGAGGTGGTTGTACGCCTCCGGCCCAGCGTCGAAAACGTTTTTTGGTTCTTTTTTGCAAAAAAGAACCGCTTGTTTTGAAGGGTGATGCAGATGAATGATTTAATGAAAATTCTTGGCCAGACCGGCCAGGCGCAGACTTTCGATCAGATCAAGATTCAGATCGCATCGCCGGAGCAGATCCGCTCCTGGTCTTATGGCGAGATCAAGAAGCCGGAGACGATCAATTACCGGACCTTCAAGCCGGAGCGCGATGGCCTGTTTTGTGCCCGGATTTTTGGGCCGATCAAGGATTATGAGTGCCTGTGCGGCAAGTATAAGCGGATGAAGTTCCGCGGCATTATCTGCGAGAAATGCGGCGTGGAAGTGACGCTGGCGAAGGTGCGGCGTGAGCGAATGGGCCATATCGAGCTGGCCTCGCCGGTGGCGCATATCTGGTTTTTGAAATCCCTGCCGAGCCGGATTTCCACGATGCTCGACATGACCCTTAAAGATGTCGAGAAGGTTCTGTATTTCGAGAGCTACATCGTGCTCGACCCGGGCACGTCGGCGTTCAAGGTCCACCAGCTCATCTCAGAGGATGAGATGTATAATCATCAGGATGAATATCCTGATGACGGCATGGTGGCGGGTATTGGCGCTGAGGCGATCAAGACGATTTTGTTGCGGATAGATCTGGCCGAGGACAAGGCCAGGATGCGCGGGGAGTTGAAGGAGACCAATTCCGAGACAAAGCGCAAGAAGCTGGTGAAGCGGCTGAAGCTGGTAGAGAATTTCCTGGATTCCGGCACGCATCCCGAATGGATGGTGTTGGACGTGGTGCCCGTGATCCCGCCTGAATTGCGCCCTCTGGTGCCGCTGGATGGCGGACGGTTCGCGACCTCTGACCTGAACGATTTGTATCGTCGCGTGATCAACCGGAATAACCGGCTGAAGCGGCTGATGGAGCTGCGCGCGCCGGATATCATCGTGCGCAACGAGAAGCGGATGTTGCAGGAATCTGTTGATGCGCTGTTTGATAATGGCCGCCGGGGCCGCGCGATCACGGGCACGAATAAGCGGCCGCTGAAATCGCTGTCGGATATGTTAAAGGGCAAGCAGGGGCGCTTTAGGCAGAATCTGCTCGGCAAGCGGGTGGATTATTCCGGCCGGTCGGTCATCGTGGTCGGGCCGGAGCTGAAGCTGCATCAATGCGGATTGCCCAAGAAGATGGCGCTGGAGCTGTTCAAGCCGTTCATCTACGCCAAGCTGGAGAAATACGGTCTGGCGACCACCATAAAGGCGGCCAAGCGCATGGTCGAGAAGGAGCGCCCGGAGGTTTGGGATATCCTCGAAGAGGTGATCCGAGAGCATCCAGTGATGTTGAACCGCGCGCCGACATTGCATCGGTTGGGCATCCAGGCGTTTGAGCCTGTGTTGATCGAAGGCAAGGCGATCCAGCTTCATCCGCTGGTGTGCACTGCGTTCAATGCGGATTTCGACGGCGACCAGATGGCGGTGCATGTGCCGCTCTCGATCGAGGCGCAGTTGGAAGCGCGCGTGCTGATGATGTCCACCAACAACATCCTCTCGCCCGCCAACGGCAAGCCGATCATCGTGCCGAGCCAGGATATCGTGCTGGGGCTGTATTATTTGTCGCTGGAGACCGCTGAATTTGTGGCGACCGCGGAGCGGGAGGCTAAGGCGTTCGGGTCGGTGGGCGAGATCGATTTCGCGCTATCCGCCGGGGCGATCAAGCTGCATGACAAAATCCGCGCGCGGGTCGATACCATCGACCATGCCGGCGTGAAGGCCAAGAAGATCGTCGTGACCACGCCGGGGCGGATGCTGATCGGGCAGCTATTGCCGCTGAATGCCGATGTGCCGTTCTCGGTGGTCAATAAAATGCTGACCAAAAAGAATGTCTCTGACGTGATCGACCTGGTGTACCGCCATTGCGGGCAGAAAGAGGCTGTGATTTTTTGTGACCGGATGATGGGCCTGGGCTTCCGCCATGCGGCGAAGGCGGGAATTTCCTTCGGGAAGGACGATCTGCGGATCCCCGATTCCAAGGCCGGGCTGGTTGCAGCCACGCAAGGCGAGGTTCGGGAGTTCGAGCAGCAATACCAGGATGGGCTGATCACCGCTGGTGAGCGGTATAATAAGGTGGTGGATGCCTGGTCACGTTGTAAGGATCTGGTCGCCACCGCGATGATGAAGGAGATCTCGAAACAGGAGATCGGTCGTCCGACCAATTCGGTGTGGATGATGAGCCATTCCGGTGCCCGTGGGTCGCCGGCGCAGATGTCGCAATTGGCGGGTATGCGCGGGTTGATGGCCAAGCCCTCGGGCGAGATCATCGAGCAGCCGATCATTGCGAACTTCAAAGAAGGGCTGTCGGTTCTCGATTATTTCAACTCCACCCATGGCGCCCGTAAGGGGCTCGCGGATACGGCGTTGAAAACCGCGAACTCGGGCTACCTCACGCGCCGTTTGGTCGATGTGGCGCAGGATTGCATCATCATCGAGGAGGATTGCGGAACTGAGCGTGGCCTGACGGTGAGTGCCGTTATGGATGGCGGCGAGATCGTCTCCAGCCTGGCGGAGCGGGTGCTCGGCCGGACGTCGGCGGCGGATGTGCTGGATTTGGTGACGGGTGAGGTGCTGGTGGCCGCCAATACGCTGATCGAGGAGCCGCAAGCCGAGATCATCGAGAAATCCGGCGTGGAATCGGTCAAAATCCGCTCAGTTCTGACCTGCGATACCAAGATCGGGGTTTGCGGCCATTGCTATGGCCGTGATCTTGCGCGCGGCACGCCCGTAAATGCCGGGGAGGCCGTGGGCGTGATTGCGGCGCAATCCATCGGTGAGCCGGGTACGCAGTTGACCATGCGGACCTTCCATATCGGGGGGGCGGCGCAGCGTGGTGCCGAGCAATCCAACGTGGAAGCCAGCCATGATGGCACCATCGCCATTCGTAACCGCAATGTGGTGGCCAATAGCCAGGGCGTGCCTGTGGTGATGAGCCGGAATTGTGAGATCGTGATCACCGATAATGCCAAGCGGGAGCGCGCGCGCTTCCGTGTGCCGTATGGCGCGCGGTTGCTGGCCGATGAGGGGGCGGCGGTCGCCCGTGGCCAGAAACTGGCCGAATGGGACCCGTACACCTTGCCGATTATCACCGAGCGGGCGGGTATTGTTGAATATGCCGATCTGATCGAGGGCATCACCTTGGTGGAGCGGACCGACGAAGTGACCGGCCTGACCTCGAAAGTGGTGGTGGATTACAAGCAATCCGCGCGCGGGGCTGATTTGCGTCCGCGCTTGCTGTTGAAGGATGCCAAGGGCGAGATATTGCGGCTGACCAATGGCGCGGAAGCGCGGTACTTCCTCGCACCTGACTCGATCCTTTCGGTGGAGCCAGGGGTGACGGTGGCCGATGGCGATGTGCTGGCGCGTATTCCGCGTGAGGGCAGCAAGACCCGCGATATCACGGGCGGTTTGCCGCGTGTGGCGGAATTGTTCGAGGCGCGCCGTCCGAAGGACCACGCGATCATCGCCGAGATCGATGGACGGGTGGAGTTCGGCAAGGATTACAAGGCCAAGCGCCGGGTGATCGTGAAGAACGACGAGACCTCGGAGGAGACCGAGTATCTGGTGCCCAAGGGCAAGCATGTTTCGGTTCAGGAGGGCGATTATGTCCGCCGGGGTGACCCGCTGGTGGATGGCCCGCGGGTGCCGCACGATATTTTGCGGGTTCTGGGGGTGGAGGCGCTGTCGGATTATCTGGTCAATGAAATCCAGGATGTTTACCGGCTGCAGGGCGTGAAGATCAACGACAAGCATATTGAAGTGATCGTGCGCCAGATGCTGCAGAAGGTGGAGATCACGGAAGCCGGGGATACCACCTTCCTGGTGGGGGAACTGGTGGACCGGGTTGAGTTCGACGCCGAGAACCTGAAACTGGGTGCCGATGAGCGGATGGCGGCAGGCCTGCCTGTGCTTCAGGGTATCACCAAGGCATCGCTCCAGACGCAGAGCTTTATCTCCGCGGCGTCCTTCCAGGAGACCACGAGGGTGCTGACCGAGGCCGCCACGGCGGGCAAGACCGACTCCCTGATGGGCTTGAAAGAGAACGTCATTGTCGGGCGCCTTATCCCCGCTGGGACCGGCAGCGTGATGAACCGCTTGCGTGCCGTCGCCGCCGGGCGGGACCGCCAGACGCTGGGCAACCAGCGCCCGGCGATTGCCAAGCCGGAGATGGCCGCGGAGTGACGATAATGGCGAGGGGGTTGCCCCTCGCCATAGGATTGCGGCCGGATTTGCCCGCCGCAGCCATGCCTTTTCCACGCAGCAGGGTTTTTATCCCCCGCCAGGATGCCGTGCTGCTTGACTTGGGTTGGGTCCGCTTTTAAGGAGGGCGCTCTCGCGGTTCCTGGTTTGGGTTCAGCGGGTTGTCGGTAAAATCTGGCGCGTGCGGCGCCGTCCCCCCTCTTGAAATTTGGGTGGGCTTAGGCCGCGTGCTGGAGACGAGTTCCGTAAGGCGGTTTCCGCCTTGCGGGCATTTTTTATGGATAACCCGCAAGACCTTTATGGAATGCCGCGAAACACATGATGCAGGATGAGATATGCC
>JAQNCU010000187.1 GCA_029077775.1 Acidocella sp.
ACGCGTGCCGCCGCCATAGCAGCCTTTTCAGTGGCAAGCCCTTTAATCGCTGCGTCCACTGCCTTTTGTTGCTCAACGGCTGCCGCCATGAGGCCGTATAACTGTTCTTCTATTGCCATAATCCACCCCCTTCATCGGTACTCATAAACTAAAAATCCGGCCCGTCACGACGCTTGTCTACGCTCGGCTTTATCTGCTCTGATTCTTGCGCCGTCCGTTCCGCCTTTTGTCGCTCAAATGCCTCTAATGCCCTTTGCATGCCAGCTTTTATCTGCTGATCCAGCTCAAACTTCGCCTTGAATGCCGCCATGCCAGCGGCTATGTCCACGGCGATTACCGGCTGTTGAACCGCTCGCCGCTCGGCCTGTTCTTCCCTATTGCGTTCAATAACCAAACTTAAACCAGCCGTGAGGTCTTTAGCTCCTGCTCCAAACCGCTCAAGGCACTGACCAATGGCGCTAACTTCTTCTCCAGCTCCACGCTTGGCGCGGCGCTGCTCGATGGCCGATTCAATGCTTCGGTTAAGAATCTCAATTGTTCCGTGTTCGCGGCCAGCCTCGATGATATTTGCGCCTGCTGCTCTGAGATGGTCAGTAACACCTGCAAAAGCTGCGTTTCTAGCGTGTCGTCGGTCATGGTCTTGCTGCTCCTTTTCTTGATTGAGGGCGGTTATCTGGCTGGTTAAATCAATAATGCTGGCGTCCGCCTGTTGGCCAGCCCGCTCAAGCTCACCCGCCTCAAAGGCTGCGGCCAGTCGCGTGAAAGATTCTTGCTCAAAAGCCAGCCGCTTGTGGCTAGGCTCGCCGCTGCGCCGCTCGAAACCGGTAGCGGCAACGCCCAGGTGTTGGGTCGGTTCTCGGTCGAGACCCTGCGCCGCCAGGCTGCGGTGGTCTACGCTGGCGGTTATGCCGAGTTCTTTGAAGCGCTCATTTTGTAGCTCGGCAAATCGTTCGCGCCATTCACTTACTAGCTGTTTGCCTGTTTTCTGATCGTCCAGTTCGCGGGTCTTTTCTGTGAAACCGTCCGCCGTTAAACGGCGGGTCGATAACAGGATATGCGCGTGATGGTTGCGGTTGTCACCTTCTCGACCAGGCGCGTGGATGGCTACATCTGCCGCGCATCCATGACGGGCAACAATCTCTCGCGCCAGATCATGCGCTAGTCGTTTCCGTTCTGAAGCCGATAATTCATCCGGCAATGCAATCTCAAACTCACGAGCTACCGTCGAGTTTTTGCGCGTCTCTGACCGTTCTGCGGCGTTCCATAATGCTGAACGATTTGCCGCCCATTGTGGCGCATCAGCAGGCAAAACAATCTCGGCGGATTCCACGCCACCCTTGCGGGTGTAGTCGTGGATTTCGCCGGTACGCTCGTCGGCAATTTTATCACCCGCACGATACGCCGCTGCCGCTGTCGCACTGCGACCGGCGGAACGGCTTATCGTCTTTACGGACAGGTGATAAATTGCCACGGGTTGCCTTTCGGTTTTTGTCGCTTGCGACCGCGCGCAAACTCGTAGAGTTTGCATAAGTGCGCCCTTAGCTATCACTTCGGGTCGTCACCTTCGGTCCATATTACTCCAAATCAGCCAGCCTTACACCAGTCAAAAACACCAGCTACAATACAACATCATAACCAGAGAGGCGATTATGGCAACCATCGACGAACGGATTAAACTCCTTGAGGATAAACTCAAGCAGGAGAAAGCCAAAAAACAGAAGATAGATGCACGATTACGTACAGCAGAATCAAAACGTAAACGGGCAGACGATACCCGGCGCAAGATTTTAATCGGCGCGGTTATCATGGGTAAAGTCGCATCTGGCGAATGGGATAACGATAAACTGCTCGCCTTGCTTGATCCGGCATTGACCAGAGGTGATGACCGGGCATTATTTGGATTGGATAGTCTGGTTGATTTGCATTCGACACAGCCAGCACCAGTTCAACCGGCAGTGCCCGTGACGGGCAATACAGCAACGACCATAACACGCCTGTCCCACTTTAATTTCGATGACAAGGATACGATCAAAGCCCTTGGTGCGCGATTCGAACCAACGGAAAAATACTGGTATGTGCTAGCAGGACAGGATCTAACGCCATTTGCCAAATGGGTTTAACTTTATTTGGTCTTGGCAATAGCACTTCCCAATAATTTCTCTGCCCGTTCGCGTGCTTCATTGGCGGCTTCCAGCCGGATCAACGCGACAGCGGCGGCTTCGTGCAATTCGGCAGCCTGGGTGCGTGCCTGATGCAGCTCGGCGCGCACCTTTTCCATCTCGGCCTCGATCCTCGGCACCGCTTCCAGACGCAATTCAGCCTTGGCCAGGGCAACCCGCGCCGCTTCTGTATTCATACGTTCTGCCGCCAGTTCAGCCTCAAGACGTGCAGCGGCAGCCTCAGTCTGTTGATGGCGGCCGGTCAGTTCGGCATATTGCGCCCGCAGGGCAGCAAGCTCCGCAGCCTGGGCGTCCATCTCCGCCGCCTGCCGCTCGTTCTCGGCGATGAGTGCATCGGTCTCGGCTTGCAGGTCGGACAATTGCGCAGTCACCGAAGCGACGGCGTCCGTCACGCGCTCGACGATCTGCTGGCTGATGGCGCGGCCAATCGCCGGATTCAGCATGTCGTCGATAGGGGGATGATGGCGCGCCAAGTCGCCCTGCCACTGTTGCAGGTGTTTCAGGAGGGTGGCCATGCTGCCGGTGCCGACCCGGTCACGGATAGCGCGTGCGGTGGGCTTGATGCCATTGGCTTTGAGGCTGTCGGCGTGGGCGGCGACCTGCTCGAAGGTGAGGGTGGAGGCTCTGGCCATGATGATTTACTCCGGTGTTACGTTACGATTGGTTATGATTGTAATGTTACGTTATGTTACGAAATAAAACAAGTGCCCGTCACCGATCTATCGATAACGCGTCAAAGCAACCAGGTCACAGACCGCTTTAAACGCGATTTAAGAGGTTGCTACAGCTCTGCACATACAAATCCTCGTTTTCCATAAGAAAATCGATCCTTGCCCCGCTACGCGGCTTCCTATGGCCTGTTAAACGTGAAACGGCACCTCGCTGTAAGCCGGGTTTAAAGATTGGTGGGTAAACGGTGATGGTGGTTGGCCAGCGCGCACACGCGCCCGGCTGAGGCGGCAGGATGGCGGCTTGCCGACAACCTGGGGTCGATTTGTCCGGGTCTTGGTCGGTATGACAGGGGTATCGTCATAGCGGCCTAGACTGGTCTTACCTACTGAAGATTGAATTCACGGGGTAAAAAAAATAGAGGCCGGCTTGCCGGTTCATTTTGTGGGAGGGGGAGCCGCCGTAGGCGGGGGAACCCCAAAGGGGTGCCCCGTCAGTATGACGCCAGCAATGTTGAGTTATCCACAAAAGCTTAGGGGTGTAAACGTTAAAGATTTTAAAAAAAGTTAAAAGACGCGCGCGTGTTACGTCTGTAAATAACTACATTATATTATTGTTTTAAAATGTGTTTTTTTTGCGTCGTGTGGGTGATAGCACAATATGCGTGTGGGTGATAGCACAAGTCTATCCACAGGAAAACGTGGGTGATAGCACATGCCAATTCACAGGTGTGTCTGATAACACAATATTTGTTTGTGGGTGGGTGATAGCACAACACTAGACTTGCCGTGGCTGGTCTGGAAGCGGCTGTTATTCCTTGACGGTCTTGTCCAAGCCAGCGACCAAGCGCCTAGTATCTTTGGTGTAAAAAGTCGCCTTGTCAGCATCATCCAGAATCAGGCGGTAGTCTGGCAAGGTGTCCGCCTCGATGATCTCGCGCACCATGCGGCGAAACTCCCGCAAGCTGCACTTGCTTCCGGACTTCTCCTGCAAAAGCTCCAGGCCAATACTCCACATCGTTTGATGTCCGCAATGTTTGCGGGCCAGTTCGTACAAACGACGCTCCAGCGGTTTGCGAAGCCGAAAATAATCGCGGTGAATCGTCAGCACTTCATGCGACTGGACGGCGTTAAAGAGCCATTCAGAAAGCGTCACCTCGACGGCAACCATACGCTCATCATCGGGCGACTTCTCCACGATCTTGGCTCGCTCGATGATTCCGAAAATTTCCCTTGTACGCTGCCTGCCCGTCTTAATATTGGTCTTTAATGTCGTGCCGCGCAAGCGCTCGAAAGTCTCGCTTAAACGCTCGTAGCTGCGCCCGTTGATAGCCTTGTTTGTCGATACCAGATAGTCATAAACCGTAAAGCGCACAGTCCGGTTTTTCGCGTCGTCGCGGCCTCGGTTCAATGCCTCTGTCATCTGCGACACGACATAAATCAACACGTCCTTATCGAACTGCGTAGCCCGCCCCTTCGTGCTTGGTGTCACGGTCAGAGCGCGGGAGCCGTCCTTGCTTTCCCAATGCCATTCGGATAAGTCCGGCTTGGTAGCAAGCGTGAAGATCGGCGCTTCCATGCTAACGCCGTCATCCTTGAGGGCGTAATCGAACATATCGCACAGGAAAAAATCGCGGTCTGTGTGACGCACTGGCAAGAGCTTAGAGCGTTCGCGCTTGGCGTTGCCCGCCTCGATCTTCACGCCGGTATTTTCAAGCGCCGGCGGAATGTCGGCCGCCGGCATTGTGGTCGCCAATTCGTCCGGCGATAACGGCGTGTCGCTGCCAGTGTCGAATAGGCTCGGTTGCTCGGCCAGACGTTCCGCAGCCTTGGCTTGTCTTGTCGCATGCAAACGGTTGATAGCGTCATGTAGCTGCACGTTTTTAAACGTGCTAACAGGATGCTTTCTGGTGGGTTTTCCTTTGGCAGGCGGGGTCATGCTTTCCCCATTATTATGTTTTTTTAATGAATTCATGAAAACATTCATTCAGCAATTCATTAAGTTTCATATCCCGGTCTAGCGCGGCCTGCTTGAATGCCCGCACAAATTCAGGCGACATACGAAACTGTAACGGCACGAGGTCGGCGGATGACACTACGCCTCGCTGACGCATAGCGGTTTGCTGGCGCGGCTTTACCGGGGCAAGGTCGGCAGCAGTAACGGCAACGGGTTTAGCCATGTTTTACCTTCTTTGATGATTTTATTTTTTCATGAAAACATGATTTTACATTTTCCCACAGGCCCGCGACTTCCTCTGCGGCGGCGCTTTTAGGGGATAATTCCGGTGCAGTGCGTCCGCCTGTCATTGCCCCGGCATATGGCACTCGATCGGTGATGAAAGATTGCGCCACCCTGCCATGTTGCGACAGCGCTGCGACCGTTTGCGCCGTGATGGTGGCCTGTGGCTTGGCCTGCGTAATGACGAATAGAAAAGGCTTCCCCGCATTCTTCACCAGGGCGACGGTTTCCGACACCGCCCATAGATCAGCGGGGGAAGGTCGCACAGGAATTAACACCAAGTCGGCCAGATTCACAAGCGCTGCGCTTTGCGCGGAAATGGTAGGTGCCGTATCAATGAAGCAGTAGGCCGCGCCGCGCTCGGCCATGTTCGCCAGTCCATCAGCAAGGCGTGCAAATGGCATCTCGGCTCGTTGCGGCGTGTCCTGCTCTCGGCGTTCGTGCCATTGGCTCAGTGTGCCTTGCTCGTCTGTATCAATCAGCCATGCCGGGGCATCGCCGGAGCGCTCCGCCTCTACCGCAAGGTGCGCGGCAAGGGTAGTCTTACCACTGCCGCCTTTTTGCGAAGTGATGACAATTATTTTCATGAAAAACTTTCTTAATGAAAAAATGAAAACATATTTTCATGAAAATAGCATTTTTCATGAAAATAGTCAATCAATAAAAACAAGCTCATGGTGGTGCAAGGGGGTCGTCTCAGAAAACGGAATTTAAAGTACGTTAAGTCGGTTGCCTGTTCCGTTGCGCCCGGACACGACGTAAGCCGGAACCGCCAAAAATTCCTTCATTAACCTATTTGACAAATTCACCAATTAGGTTATAATTCCTGCATGGAAAAAGGCACCCAACATTGCAAGCTGCCAGTGGTCAAAGCCTACGTAGAGGCCGGGCAAGTCAGGGCCACAGCAACCGCCTACAACGGTGCGCGTGAGATTGGGATTAACGACCTGGCCGGGATGTGCGCTGTTGTCTTGGCGCTCAGTCCCGCCGACTTTTACAAGAGCATGACCACCCATGCCGATCACACGGTTTGGCAGGACGTGTACCACGCCAAGACAGCAAGCGGT
>JAQNCU010000188.1 GCA_029077775.1 Acidocella sp.
ACGGTTTCACCCTCTGGCACTACAAAGCCGAAACCCTCACACAGCCAGCCGCCGCGGGCTTTTTCGCCGACGCCGCCGACCTCATGGTCCCCGGCGACATGGTCATGCTCTCAGCCCCCGATGGCGGTCGCATCGCCGCCATCGCCGGTGCTGGCAAAGCCATCGCGCTCAACGCACTGGCTTAGAACCCCGCGCTGTTATGAGTGGCGCGCGCCATCACCCCTCGAAATTCATCGCCACCAACCGGTCGAGCAACCGCACGCCAAACGCGCTCGCCCCTTTCGGCATGGTCGGGCCCTCTTTCGTCGCCCAGGCCATGCCGGCAATATCCAGATGCGCCCAGGGCTTGCCGTTCACGAAACGCTGCAAAAACTGCGCCGCGGTTATCGAGCCACCGGCCCGCCCGCCGCCGATATTCTGCACATCCGCAATCGCCGAGTTCAAATTCTTGTCATAGGATTCCCCCACGGGCGCCAGCGGCATCCGCCACACACCCTCACCGGTCGCCTTGCCCGCCGCGATCAAAAAATCAGCCAGCGTGTCGTCATTGCTGAACAACCCGGCATATTCATGCCCCAACCCGACGATGATCGCGCCCGTCAATGTCGCCAAATCCACCATATATTTTGGCGCGAAACGCTCCTGCGCGTAATAGAGCACATCCGCCAGCACCAGCCGCCCTTCAGCATCGGTGTTCAAAATCTCTACCGTCTGGCCGGAATAGCTTTTCACCACATCGCCGGGCCGCACGGCGGTGCCTGATGGCATGTTCTCCACCAAGCCTATCAGCCCCACCGCATCCACCCGCGCTTTGCGCCCCGCCAATGCCGCCATCAGCCCGGTCACCGTCCCGGCCCCCGCCATATCCCATTTCATATCCTCCATCCCCGCCGCGGGCTTGATGGAAATACCCCCGGTATCGAAGGTCACGCCCTTACCGATAAAGGCAATCGGGTCCACGGGCTTTTTCACCTTCTTGCCATCCGCCCCCAAGCCGCCGGACGCCCCAAGCCATTGCATCACAACCATCCGTGGCTCACGCGCGCTGCCCCAGCTCACACTCAGCATCGACCCGAAGCCTAATTTCTCCAAATCCTTCTTGTCGAAAATCTCTACCTTCACCCCGAGCTTCTTCAGAGCCAGGCACCGGTCGGCGAATTCTTCCGGGTACAGCACGTTCGCGGGCTCGGTCACCAAATCGCGCGTCACCTCCACCCCATGCGCCACGGCGCTCAGTGGCGCATACGCAGCCGCCGCCTGTGCTGCATCGCTGCTTAAAATCGTCAATTTGCCCAGCTTCGCCCGTTCATCATCCTTCAGCGTCGTGCGGTATTTGTCGAACCGGTAGCTCTTCAACCGGCCTCCCAGCCCGATATGCGCTGCCAGTGCCGGGTCCATCTCATCGGCCAGCACCACCACCTCGGCCTCTTTCGCAAGTGCTGCCACCACCGCCCCGCCCAGGGCCTCGGCGGCCTTGGCATCGAAGCTTTCGGCCTTGCCCGTGCCCAACACCAACACCCGGGCAAACCCCGCCTTGGGCGATAGCAACATCGCCTGCGCCCCTGCCTTGCCGGTAAACCGCGCCGCCTCCATCCCGCGCTTCACCGCATTGCCCAGCAGCTTGTCCAAGGCCGCCGCCAACCCATGCAGCTTCGCCCCCTCGGCCAGCGGCAGTATCATCACGCCGCCTTTCGGCAGCACGGCTTTGGCGAACGAAATTTCCAGCATCACTCAACTCCCCAACACATAATCCAACGCCAACATAACATTGTCACCCCGCTTGGCCAGCCAGCCAGCCAGGGCTACATCACGCCCATGGATGATCCCGCTTTGCTCGACCTCGCCACCCGCCTCGTGGCCGCCGCCGCCGCCCGGATCATGGAGATTCGCACCTCCGGCTTCACCACCACGGCCAAGGCCGACCAAACCCCCGTCACCATCGCCGATACCCAGGCCGAGGCCATTATCCTCGCGGGCTTGCGCGCCGCCACCCCTGCAATCCCCATCATCGCGGAGGAGGAGGCCGCCGCCGGCCGCCTGCCCAACCCAGGCGCACAATTCTGGCTGGTGGACCCGCTGGACGGCACGCGGGAATACGCCGCCGGCCGCGCGGAATTCGCCGTAAATATCGGGCTGGTCCGTGATGGCGTCGCCATCCTCGGCGCTGTCGCCTCTCCGCCGTTTCAGCACATCCATTACGGCCTCATCGGCTATGGCGCTTACAAAATATCCAACGGCATCACCACCCGCATCACCGCCCGCACCCCCCCGCCTGAGGGCCTCACGGTCTACGCCTCCCGCCATTACGCCGATGACCCGGCTCTGCGCGCCTGCCTGGCGGCGCATAAAATCGCCGCCCTCACCAATATCGGCTCAGCCCTAAAATTCCTCAGGCTGGCGGAAGGTGCGGCCGATTTTTACCCCCGCCTTGGCCGCACCATGGAATGGGACACCGCCGCCCCCCAGGCCGTGCTGGAGGCTGCCGGCGGCTGCGTCCTCACCGCTGGCGGCGCGCCCCTGCGTTACGGCAAACCAAATTTTGAAAACCCGGATTTCTACGCCTGGGGCTTATCCAAAACGTAACGCAACGGACATGAAACCCGCATTGCCGGCCCCCATGTCTACGCGATGAAACCAAGCCTCAAAGCCTCATTGGCCCTGACACTCATCGCCCTCACACTTTCCGGCTGCTTCTACGGTCCTGGCGGCTATTACCGTCACCCCGGATACGGCCCCGGCCCTGGTGGCCCTGGCCCTGGTCCCGGCGGCTATCATCCCGGCCCGCCGCCCGGCCCACCACATGGCCCTGGCCCTGGCCCCGGTTATGGTCCTGGCCCCGGACCTGGCGCCGGACCTGGCGCCGGTCCTGGCCCCGGACCTGGCCCGGGTTATCACCACCCGTAAGCCTCAGCCTCGCCGCGCGCTCCGCACCCCATCCGCGAGCGCCACCACATCCGCCAGAACGCTGGCCACGTCACTCGCCACCAGCCGCTCGATCAACGCCGAGGCCACAATAGCGCCATCGGCATGCCGTGCCACCATCGCCGCCTGCGCCGGGGTGCGCACCCCAAACCCGACCGCGATGGGCAGATCCGTCACCCGCCTTATACGCGGAATATCCCGCGCCAAATCGTCCTCGCTCGCCGTCCTGGTGCCCGTAATGCCCGTGATGCTGACATAATAAACGAACCCAGATGACCCTTCGAGCACCAGTGGCAACCGCGCATCGCTCGTCGTCGGCGCAATCAGCCTGATCACATCCAGCCCCTGCGCCCGCGCCTCCGGCAGCAGCAAATCGGCCTCTTCGGTCGGTAGATCGACCACAATCAACCCATCCACACCAGAGTCCGCCGCATCCGCGCAGAACCGCGCCACGCCATAGGATAAAATCGGGTTCAAATAGCCCATTAAAACCAAAGGTGTAGCCGCATTGCCCAGCCGGAATTCCCGCACAATCCCCAGCACCCCGGCCAGACTTGCCCCGCCATCCAGCGCCCTGCGCCCCGCCGCCTGAATCGTCGGCCCATCGGCCATCGGGTCGGTAAACGGCACCCCGATCTCGATAATATCGCCGCCCTTCGCCGCCATCCCGGTCAGCAACGCGAGCGATGTCGCCCGGTCCGGGTCGAACGCCTCAACAAACGGGATCAGCGCCGCCCGGCCCTCGGCACGCAGCGCCGCGAATACCGTCGCAATCCGCCCCACCGCCGCATTCTGCCTCACAAATCGAATCCCAAATGCCCGGCCACCGCTGCACCATTCAGCCTGATCGTTGAGTCTTCAAGAAACTGATGAAATGGCCCGATCACATCAAATTATCCCCATCCATCCGGGTTGGCGCGCAAAAATTAAACTGCCCATATCCCGGCCATAGCGGATGAGACCTGCCAGATAAAGACGCGCGGCGACAATGCTTTCCTGATTGACCTCGACCGATCTAACCGCATCGTAAAATTTAAGTCTCTTGTAACGGTCATGTTTGATCACGATCTTTTGAAGATGCATTCAATCAAGGTGGTGACTGGTGCGAAATCATTTGTGTTTAGCTCTGCCGGTCGCCTTGTTGGCGGTCCTCGCCAGCACATCCGTAGCTCGGTCCATTCCCGCCTTCGCGGCCCAGACTGGTGAGCCCTGCTCAGCCTGCCACATAGGGTTTCCACAACTGACCCCTTATGGCCGGGAATTCAAACTTGAGGGCTATGTCGCCGGCGGGTCCGTGCCGGGGTACAAAAACTTCGCGGCAATGAGCCAGGCCGGATTCACCTATCTGCATAGCAAGGTGCCGGGTGGCCTGGCACCGGAATTTCCCAGCAACAACGCTTGGTCGGTGCAGCAGACCAGTGTCTTTTATGGAGGCGCGCTCTATGCGCCCATCGGCCTCGGCGCCTTCATCCAGGGCACCTATGACGGGGTCGCGCATCAGTTCCACTGGGATAATCTCGATATCCGACTGGCCCGGCCGACCGAGCTTGCCGATAAACCGGTATTTTATGGCTTCACCGTAAACAACGCGCCGAGCGTGACCGACCTGTGGAATGCCCCGCCCGCCTGGGGCTATCCGTTTATTCCGGATTCGCTGGCGGTGGGTAACGCAGCCGAACAGCAAATCAGTGCCCTGGCCCAAAGCGTGCTTGGCGTCGGCAGTTACGCCGCCGTAAACGTAACCCTCAACGACATGGTCTATAGTGAGGTCGATCTCTACCGGCCGTTACCCAACCACACCGCCTACGCGCTGGGTGTCGGGCCAGAGGTGTCGGTAGCAGGCGTCATCCCGTATTGGCGTTTCGCGCTGCAACATAGCTGGTCCGCGAACTCAATTGAAGTCGGCACGCTGGGGCTCGCGGATAATCCCTATCCTGCGGGCTTCTCTCAGGGCCCGACCGATCATTTACGCGATCTCGGTGCCGATGCGCAGTTTCAATGGATCAAGCCCAATCAGGCGGTTTCGGCACAGGCGCTGTTCATTCATGAGTCGCAGGACTGGGCTGCCAGCTATCCCCTCGGCGCCACGCAGAACCTGCACGATACGCTGAATACACTCACCCTTACCGCTTCGTGGCTCGGCGCGCAAAAATTCGGTGTCACGGAATCGTATAATACGGTGTTCGGCAGCCGCGATAAAGGGCTCTATGCCGCCGCGCCGGTCAGCGGTAGCGCCAATGGCTCCCCGCTCACCAACAGTCTTACCAGCGAGCTTGACTATTACCCATGGAACGAAGGTGGCCCGGCCATTTTCCCCTGGGTAAACGCCAAGCTGTTCATCGAGAACACAACTTACCTCAGGTTTAATGGGCGGGCGCGTAATTATGACGGCGCCGGTCGCAGCGCGACCGCTAACGATATCTTGTTTACCGGCATTTGGCTGGTGTTTTGAAACGCCTCAGGGGAGATTGAAAATGCTGAAATACATTCAGAAGGCGGCAATATGGACAGGGTTAACGGCGGGGTTTGTCTTGTCGGCAGGTCAGGCCTGGGCGGCAGGCAACACCGCCGCCGGGGCGCAGCTTTTTCAGAGCCAGTGCGCGATGTGCCATGCGACCACACCGGGCATGGCTGGAATTGGGCCGAGCCTTGCCGGCGTCTATGGCGAACCGGCAGCGAGCACGGCGGGCTATGATTTTTCGCCAGCACTGAAGTCCGCGCATCTGGTATGGAACGTCGCAACCCTGAACAAATTCCTTAAAAGCCCGCAAAGCACCGTTCCGGGAACGAAAATGCCTTATTCTGGCCTGCCGAGTGTTGGCCAGCGCGCCGATTTGATTGCCTATTTGGTCAGCTTGAAGGGCAAATAGGACCGTTACTCCTCGCGTTTGCGTCAAGCTGAACGCGCTCTACAGGTCAGTCACCGGGCCGGGCAAGACAATGCCCGCCCGCTTTACTTGCGAGCCCACCGCCGCATTCTGCCTCACAAATCGAACCCCAAATGCCCAGCCACGGCAAAAATATCCTTATCGCCCCGCCCGCATAAGTTCATCAATATAATCTCATCCGCCGCCATCCCCGGCGCAATTTTCTCGACATGCGCCAGTGCGTGCGCAGGCTCCAGCGCCGGAATAATCCCCTCGGTGCGCGTGCAAAGCTGGAACGCCGCCAGCGCCTCGTCATCCCTTACCGCCACATATTCCACGCGCCCGATATCATGCAGCCAGGAATG
>JAQNCU010000189.1 GCA_029077775.1 Acidocella sp.
CTCGGGGCAGCCGACCAGATTGCCCTGGCGGGACTGGATGGTCTGGACAAAGGTGGCCGCCTGCAAAAGCGAGTCCGGCGTACCGGCATCAAGCCAGGCCGTGCCTCGGCCAAGCCGTTCCACGTGCAGGGTGCCGTCATTCAGGTAAAGTTCGTTGAGATCGGTGATCTCAAGCTCTCCGCGCGGCGAGGGTCGAATCATGCGGGCGAATTCACTCACGCGCTGGTCGTAAAAATAGAGCCCGGTGACCGCCCAGGGGGAGGTTGGATGTGTCGGCTTTTCAACAATACCGGTGGCGCGGCCCTGGTCGTCGAAGCTCACCACCCCGTAACGCTCCGGGTCGCGGACCTGATAGGCGAAGACGGTGGCACCCACAGGCCGGGCGGCGGCATTGCGCAGCAGGTCCGAGAGATGGTCGCCATGGATCAGATTATCCCCCAACGCCAGGGCACAGGGCTCATCGCCCAGCCAATCCGCGCCGATGAGAAATGCCTGCGCGAGACCATCCGGGCTTGGCTGTATTGCGTATGAGATGCGCACGCCCAGATGCGCGCCATCGTGGAACAGACGCTGGAATTGCGGCAGGTCGGCCGGCGTGGAGATAATCAGGATTTCTCTGATCCCGGCCAGCAACAGGGTGCTGAGCGGGTAATAGACCATCGGCTTGTCATAGACCGGGAGCAATTGCTTCGATGTTGCCTGGGTCATCGGGTGCAGGCGGGTGCCGGAGCCACCAGCGAGGAGAATACCTTTGCGGATCATCTGTCAGCCTCCCTTCCCCAAACGCTGGCCGGCATAGGCCCCGGCGCGAATGGCCTCCCACCAGGGCTGGTGTTCGAGATACCAGTCGATCGTGGCGGCCAGCCCGGACTCAAAATCATGGGTGGCGGTCCACCCGAGCGCCCGCTCGGCGGTTATGGGGTCGATCTCGTAACGATGATCATGGCCGGGGCGGTCCCGGACAAAGACGATGTTTTGTTCGCGGGCACCCCTCGGGCTGGGGATTTTGCGGTCCAGGATCGCACAGATGGCACGCACAACGTCGATATTACGGCGCGGTTGGCGTGCGCCGATGCAGTAGGTGGCTCCCGGCGTGCCGGTTTCAACGACGCGCAGCAGCGCCTCGGCGTGGTCATCGACGTAAAGCCAGTCCCGGGTGTTTTTACCGTCGCCATACACCGGCAATTCACGCTCCTGCAGCGCGTTGATCAGAATCAGCGGGATGAGCTTTTCAGGAAACTGCCAGGGGCCGTAATTATTGGTGGTGTTGGAGACGATCACGGGCAGGCCATAAGTATGCCCCCAGGCGCGGACCAAATGATCAGAGGCCGCCTTGCTCGCCGAATAGGGGCTGCGCGGGTCATAGGACGTGTGTTCATCGAAAGGTGGGTCGGTGTCGGCCAGCGCGCCGAAAACCTCGTCGGTGGAGATATGATGGAAGCGAAACGCCGCCCGGCGTTCAACGGGCAAAGTGGCGGTATAAGCGCGCGCAGCTTCCAACAAGGTGAACGTACCTGTGATATTGGTATGAATAAAATCCGCCGGGCCGTCGATCGAGCGGTCAACATGGCTTTCCGCCGCCAGATGCATCACAGCGTCGGGCTGGTGGGCCAAAAACGCGGCGCGCATGGCGGGCGCATCGGTAATATCGGCCTGAATCAGCTTGTGGCGTGGATGCTCCGCCGCCGCGCCCAGGGCCTCGCGTGAGGCGGCGTAGGTCAGCTTGTCGATATTGATGATCTCATGCGCGCGTGAGGCGATGGCGCGGCGGATCACCGCCGAGCCGATAAAGCCGCAACCGCCGGTGAGAAGAATTTTCATATACAAACCTTAACTATTTAGACATATATCGGACATCTTTAATCAGGCCTTGGATCGTCTGGCAAGATTGCGCGCGCGTTTGCGGGTCGATGTGGGTCTGACGCCAAGTTGGGCGGCGATGCGCGCGAGGTCATCCGCCTGGGCCGTACATGCATCGGTATCGAGATCCAGAAGCTCGGCAGCCAGGGTTTGCATACGTTCAATTTCCGCCAGATGTGCGCCGGCGGCAAGTCTCTGCGTAACCCCGCCAGCATGGCGGCGATGGGTGTTCAACGGCTCGGCAATGTAGACGACAGCGCCTTCCTGTCCGGCCAAGGCGGCGAGATAAAGCCGCCAATCCCCCGCCAGCTTCCAGTCCTCAAGGTCTGGCGCCGCCGCCAACGCACGCAGCAGCGCCGCGCGCCGCCACAGCACGGCGCTGACATTGGGGATGAGGTTGCGGGTGGTGAGCATGCCCCGCGCGAAATCATCGGCGGTGAACCAACCTGAGCGGCTGAGCCCGTGTGCGCCGGCATCGAAATAATAGGATTGATAATTCGGCATGATCTGGCACCCGGCATCGTCCACCGCGCGGCTATCGGTGAAGGCGAGCACGCAACCATCGGCGGCCGACATCGCCTCGATCAGCCGGTGCAAAAATTCGGGCGTGGAGTCGTCATCGGCTTCGGCGATCCATATAAAGTCCCCCGTGGCCTCCGTTACCGCGCGCCGCCACGCGGCAAAAGGCGAGCCCGAATTGCGCGTGCTGGGTATACTGCGCACATCGCGTTTTGCCGACCCTGCCACGGTGGTCACCACCGCGAGCGAATCATCGGTTGAGGCATCGTCTAGAACCAGGATTTCCTTGACCGGATAGGTCTGCGCGAAAATCGAGGCCAGGCGAGCCGGGAGGTAGCGGGCGTAATTATAATTAACCACCGCAACGCTGACGGTCTTGAGGGCGGGCTGGCCAAGGCGCAGCAGAGCCTCGACATACGCCCCGAAATCGAACTTGGTCCGGGCCATCGCGGTTAAACGCGGCGCCAGGCGGCTGAGTTTGTCGTGGTCGAGCAGGCTGGAGAGTTGGGCCAGAAAATCATCGGTATCGGCAAGCTGGGCAACGCGCCCGGCGCGCTCCTGCCGGAGCAGTTCCGGGATGCCGCCCGCCCCATCAAAAGCCACCACAGGCACGCCGCAGGCCAAGGCTTCCATTACAACGGTGGGGTAAGGGTCCTCGCGCGAGGTGAGGGCGAAGACATCTGCCGCCGCGAAATAATCGCCGATATGTTCGGTATACGGGACATGGCGGAAATACCCTGCTGCCTTGGCCGCCGCGAGTTCAGGGCCCAGATAGGTCTGCAAAATGAATTCGATGTCGCCCACCCAAACGAAACACACATCGCCGCGCAATCCGCCGAGCTTACGCGCCAGCTGCACGAACAGATCGAAGCCCTTGCGCAGATGGCCAAAGCCCGCGCCGAGGATGAGGAAATGGGTGTCCTCGATCTGGCATTCGCGGCGTATACGGGCGCGGGCCGCCGCATTGGGGGCTATGTTCTGATAATTGCCCTGTGGGAGAATGGCGATGTTGTTGGTTTTAAGATCCACCGCCGCACAAAAACGCCTTGCCAGATAGGCCGAGGAGAAGATCAGATGGCTGGCTGAGGCGCCGCCGAGGCGGGCCTGGATTTCGAGGTTATATTCCTTCAGCAATTGCGGCATCTCGTGGACCAGCAGCATGGTGCGGATGCCGCGCTGTTCGCAGGCCGCCACCACCCGCGCTGAGGCAGCCGAGTTGACGATGGCAAAGCGGTTGCCGGCCTCGCGGTATTTATCCAACAGCCCGCCGATAATGGTTTTATCGTAAGCGACGGTGACCTCGGCGGTCTCGTAATACGCACCCAGCAGCGGGCCGACACCGAGCAGCAGCAAATGGACCTTAAGGCCCCATTGGCGGGCGAGGCGGCGGGCCAGATGCAGCAGCAAAAGCTGCGCGCCATGGGGCTGCGCGTCATGCCCGACGAGCAGGATGCCCGCGGAAAACGCCGCCATGTCTCTATCGACCAGCGCGCGCCCCGTCGCGTTCAAAAAAGCCGCGCCGAAATGCAAATCGGGCTCCAGAAACGCACCCTCGGCCCATTCATTCCAGGCATTCACGCATAAGAGCGGTTCGCCATAAAACGGGTTGCGGTTGGCATGTTCGACCAACGATTCCAGCCATTTCTGGTATTTCGCCGGGGTGGCGTTGTGCAGCACGAGGCCCCTGCCTTCGCGGCGCGGGTCGTTATCCCAGCCGGGGACGATGGTTTTGATCAGCGGATAAGGCGGCTCGGGCAGACTGAGCGATGCCTGGGCCAGCGCCTCGTAATCATGCACCGTGGCGCTGAAATCCGGGTCCAGCAGATCGAGGCTGTCATTGATCCGGGGGGTTTCCTGGCTGAGTTTATGCGGTGGAAATTCCACCGCGCCGTCGAGGCCATAGGGCTCAGGGTCGTAATCCCCCAGGCTCTGCGCCATAATCATCAGGGGGTCCTCGTTATAAAGTTCGCGGAACATCAGCCGCCAGCGGGCAATGCGCGCGCTGGCATCGGGGATGATCGTCACCCGATAGATCATGAGCAGCGGGCGGCCCTGCACGCGGATATAGCGCGGATCGGCGAAAAGCCGCGCGAAACCGCCGATCAGTGCGGCATCGTCGCGTTCAAGATATTCCTGCGCGATCAGCACTTCACGCTCCAGCCCGTCCCAGCGGCGGGTCCAGTTCTCGTTGGCCCACATCACCAGGAAGGGGAAATCAAGCGAGGGATCGGCCAGAAGCTGTTCAAGCGGGGCTTCCAGCAGGCGGTGCCGGTTGAACCAGTAATAATAGAATACGAAGCCAGACAGCCCGGCTTTGGTTGCGAATTCGATCTGGCGGCGTAAGGTGGCGGGGTCGTCGAGCGCGTAATAGCCAAGGTCGCGCGGGATGCGCGGTTGCAGATGGCCGACAAAGCGCGGCTGGGCGCGGCCGAGATTCGTCCAGTCGCTAAAGCCGCGCCCCCACCAGGCCTCGTTCTCGGGCACGCGGTGGAATTGCGGCAGGTAATAGGCGAGTAGCCGGGCGCGGCGTGGCGCATGGGTGGCAACGGGGCGGAATTCCTCAAAATATGGCGAGGCTCGCGTGGCGCGCCGCACCGCCGCCGGGGCGTGGGCCTCATGCGCCGGGCGGGCGGGCAGAAAGCTCCCGGTGTCGCGGTTGGCGAGGTAGTGCAGCAACGGGTTTTGCCCGCCCAACATTCGGCCATAGCGCGTGCGGTAGAAATGTACGTCGAAATCCGGTGCCGGATCGCGCGCTTCCGCGGCGCCGAAAGCCAGGAAATGCTCGAATGGATCGGCCCCGCCAGCCGCCACATCCCGGTTTGAATCGAGGTAATAGGCGGCATCAAATAATGGCACCGGGTTGACCTGCCCGGTGTGCCGACGTTCGATGAAATGGCGCAGGCACAGGGTTTGGGCGTCCAGCCCATAGGTTTCGCGGTACCATGAGGCGAAAAAATGCGGGCAGGGGTCGCGGCCCTCAGCTTCGCCGAAGGCGATATAGTGCAGCAGCGGGTTTACATCCGCCGCGGCGATTTCGGGGTATTGTGCGCAATACCAGGCAGGGTCGAAATAGGGGTTCGGGCGGGCACCCTCCCGCCAGCCGATCTGGCAGAAATGTGAGACGCCATCCTCATTACGCAGTTCGACCTCACGGTGCTGCGCAAGATACCAGCCGGACAGGAACAAGCCGCTCTCACGGATGATGCGAATCTCGTTTTGCAGGCTATCCGTCAAAAATATTCCGATAACATAATATTATATACACGTATGGTATGTTTCAGGTCTGACGCCCCGGCGTCAAGCCAATGATACCGCGCGCGGGGCTGGTGGGGCGGCCGCGCGCCGGAAAAAGGTCTTGCGCGCGGGGCTGGTGGGGCGGCCGCGCGCCGGAAAAAGGTCTTGCGCGCGGGGCTGGTGGGGCGGCCGCGCGCCGAAAAAGCCTTTAATCCATCGCCGCGTGGAGGGGTTCGGTAGACTGGCCATCGGCGGCGGCACCGGTGGAACCGCGCGGCGGGCTGCGCATGAGTAATAAGCAGGCCATGGCCGGGATGGAGGTGTAGAGTAAAAATTTGTAGTCATCGACATAGGCGATGATCTGCGCCTGGGTGGTGATCATATTGTTCAACAGCGATGCCCCCGCCGGGCTGGACGGGTTCAAGAAATGGCTGACCGTACCGCCGACCTGCAGGCTGCGCGTGAAGGGGGTGATGAGCGCGGCAAGGTTGGCATGCACATATTGGGTTTGCCGGGCGAGCAGTGCCTAG
>JAQNCU010000190.1 GCA_029077775.1 Acidocella sp.
ACGCCCCCAACACAGTAATTATACCAGGTATGCCACTGCGCCGGTGCGGCTTTGGCGGCGGCCTGGATAATGCCGAGCTGCTGCAAAAGCGCTGGGCTGGGTGCCTGATGCGCGGCCATGGCCTGGTGAAGCAGACCGAGGAAATACGGCGCCTCGACCAATGGCGTGACGGAGCCGATCACGACCGGCAGGCTGAGGAAGGTGATGGTCACGACAATCCGGATGATCCAACCCCACACCGCAAGCCCGGTGGCGGTCAGCGCCGGGTTATGCGCCTCAACCGTTTCCGTAAAGCTCGCCATCCAGGTCGTATAGGCAAAGCCTGTGAAAATGCTGATGCCGGAGGTGAAGACCACGAGCATGGTGTAGCTGGGATGTGTTCCCGCCAGAGATGAATAGCCCAGCATCATGACAATGCCGCCAATGCCGCCACCCAGCATAAAGGGTTTGCGTACGCGGAATTTGTCAGACAGCACACCGGCGGCGATAAGGGCGACAGCATTGGTGCCCCAGGCCCAGTTGGCGACCGAATTGGCCTCCGCCACCGAATAGCCGAACACGGTGATGAGATAGATCACGCCGAAGCCAACAGCGGTGAAATAATACAGCAATAACAGCGACACGCCGAGTGCCGAGGCAAGAACATCCACATGCATCATCTGCCGCCACGGGTTGCGCAATGAGGCCTCGATATCAAGCCCCTTGGCGCGCGCCTCAACCAGCACGCGGTCACGCTCTGAGACCATGATCTGGTCGCGAAGTGCCGGTGCGAGTTCCCGCAAGGCGAACAGCGCGATCACGAAAATGACCATGCCGATGCCACCGCAAATGTAAAACTGGCTTTGCCACGTACCAAACATCGGCAACGTGAGTGTTGTCACCGCGCTGACCATCAGGCTGCCCAGCACGGGCCCGACCGTCCAGAACCCCATGGCGGTGGCGCGGCCGACCTGGGGCGAGAAATCGCGGATGAGCGCGGGCGTGGCCACCAGGATAATGCCCTCAACGAACGCCACCGTGCCATAGACCAGACCGTATTGCAGTTCGCTATGCACATTCGGCGTGATGAAAAACGTGAGCACGCCGACCACGCCGAGCCCGATAACGACAAGATTGGCGCGGCCCATGCGGTCTGTCAGCCCGGCGAGGAGCGAGGCGAAAGCCCCCGCGAGGTTGCCTAAAGCCAGGATCATCACGAAATACGGGAAGGGCATTTGCAACTGCCCCAAAATCAGCGGGGCGACACCGCCGCCGACATAAAGCTCGTAATACAAAGCCACGGTGATGGCGACGACGAGGCCAAGCTGGAAGCGGCGCGCCCCGATGGCGGGGTAATGCGCCAGTTCCCGATGCAACATGGAATTGCCGCCGCCGGGCAGAGCCGGCATGACGCTTTGCGATGACATTTATGTTCCTCCGAATTATTTCTTTTTTGGACGCAGGGAGGATAGGGCGGCATTTCCGCTTACGTCAACCGCAATGAAATTGCTGCGTGTGCGAAGGCCGGTTCAGGAATCCGGCAGGGTGGCGCGGCGGCTTTGCGCTTCGGCGGCAAGGCGGCGATAGCTGCGCAGGCTGAACGGCAACATAGCGATATAGGTGATGTCCAGCAGCGCGCCCGCGGCATAGGGGTCGGCCAGCAGAATGGCGGCGAACACCACAACACCCAGCAACAACGGCAATGTGCTGGCGGCGGGGATCTTGAAATTCTTGAAGCTCCACACCGGCAGGGTGGACACCAGCAACAACGCCACCACAACCAGCACGGCCCCCGGAAAAATCGGATAGCCCACGGCCTCGCGCAACCAGGAGGTATGGAGCTTGTCAGCCTCCAGACCAATAAACAGCGGAAACAGCGCAAGGCCCGCGCCGGCGGGGGCGGGTACGCCTGTGAAAAAATTATACGCAAAAGCCGCTTTCGGTGCGCTATCCAATGCCGCGTTGAACCGCGCGAGGCGCAGGGCCATGGCCGAGGCATACATCAGCGGCGGCAGAAACCCGATGGCCCCCCAGGGCTCCAGCGACCACATATAGATCAACAAGGCCGGGGCAATGCCAAAGCAGAGAAAATCGGCGAGGCTGTCGAATTCAGCGCCAAAGCGCGATGTCGCCTTGAGCAACCGCGCAAGGCGGCCATCCACGCCGTCGATCACTGCCGAGACCGCAATGGCGATCACCGCATCGCCGTATTTGCCATCCAGGCCCAGCCGGATGGAGGATAAACCGATGCACAAACCAAGCAACGTCATCAGGTTCGGCAGAATTCGGTTGAAACTTTGCCCGGTCAGCCGCGTGCGTCGGGGCGGGCGACGAACCTGGCTCATACCGTTCGGATCACCGCGGCCGGTATGGGGGGCACCTCGGCGATCACAGTCTCGCCACCGATCATGCGCTGGCCGATGGCGACCAGCGGCGTGGCCCCTTCGGGCAGATATAAATCCGTCCGGCTGCCAAAGCGGATAATGCCAAAACGCTGGCCCGCTGCCAGCACCTCGCCCTCCACGGCATCACAGATGATCCGCCTTGCGATCAACCCGGCAATCTGCACCACCGCGATGTCGGTGCCATCAGCCAGCGTGATGGCAAGCGCGTTGCGCTCATTATCGTCTGAGGCTTTGTCGTCGGCGGCATTCAGGAATTTGCCGGGATGATAGGCGATTTTGCGCACTGTACCGGCGATCGGCATGCGGTTGACATGCACATCCAGCACCGAGAGGAAAATCGCCACACGCGGACGGGGGGTCAGACCCAGCCCAAGCTCGGCGGGCGGAATGGCGGGCTCCAAGGCAACCACCAGCCCATCCGCCGGGGCGAGGAAGACATTGGCGCGCGGTGGCGCCACCCGCTCGGGGTCGCGAAAAAAATACAAGCAAAACAGGGTAAATAATAACCCCAACCAGGCGAGACTATGCCAGACCAACAGCCCGAGTACGGCCACCGCGATGCCGCCCAGAATAAACGGGTACCCGGCTTTATGCGGCGGTGCCAGAACCGATTTTATGCTCTCAAGAATGTCCATGGCTCAGCCCTTCGGTTTGGGCAGCGCGAAGGCTTGCCCGGGATAGATCAGGTTGGGGTTACGGATCTGGTTGGCGTTGGCATTATAGATCAACGTGTAGAGATTACCCTGGCCGTACACATGGCGGGATATCACCCACAGATTATCGCCTGGTGTGATCACGATATGCCCCGCGGCCAGCGCGTTGGGCAGGGTCTCCAGCGCGAAGGGTGCGGAAACCGGCGGCAGCACACTGCCATTCGCATTGACCGCGTTGAGCGTGATGGTGCCGCCCGCTTTGGGTACCGTGCCGGTCAGGGTCCAGCGTCCATCCGCGCCAGCCGTAACGTCGCCGATCTTAGCCCCGTTCAGGCTGAGCTTGATCTTCGCCCCGGCCGGGCCTGTGCCAGAAAAAATCGCGTGGCCGTTGGCATCGTAATCGACCGTGCCCATGCCGAGCGTGCCAGGGCGTGGCCCCTGGCCGGAGAGCACTGTGCTGCCATTTGGCCCTGAGAGCACAGCCAGCGCCTGCCCGGTGCCTGCGGGCACGTCGATCGAGGCGGTGGCATCCCCTGGAACAACAGTACCATTGGGCAGAGTCTCTGAAAGCGTGATCGCCTGCGCGCCCGGTGCCAGGGGGCTGGCGGGCAGAAGCACAAAGGCACCTTGTGCATCGGCGGTGGCAGTGCCGATGACCTTGTCGCCGCTCTTGATGGTCACAATGGCCCCAGGTGCGGCGCGCCCGGCCAACACCGTGTTGCCTTGCGCATCCACCCGCACGACGTCAAAAACCGGCTTTTGCGGGCCTGAAGCCGCAACAGGCGCGGCAGGGGCTGGCGGCGGGGCCGGTGCGTGTTCACTAAAATAGATCACCGCACCGACGGCGAGCACCGCAACCACGACCAGGGCGCCGATGCCGCCGTATTTTTTCGCTGTATCCGCCATCAAAATATCCCTGCCTGTCATGAGCGTATCAAATGCTTGAAATATCGGCGGCGGACGGGAGTCGACCGCGCCTTAACCAGTCTGTAGGTATAAACCTGTCACCTTTTGGCACACACTGGCAGCGAGGCAAAACCGGGATTATGGCTAGCTACTCCGTGACTATTTTCTGCGGTTCCTCTCCGGGTGCCGACCCCTTATACGTACAAGGTGCCGCCGACCTGGGGGCGGGGTTGGCCGAGGCTGGCATGAGCCTGGTTTTCGGCGGCGGCAATGTCGGGCTGATGGGCGTGGTCGCCGGGTCCGCGTTGCGGGCGGGCGCCCATGTAACCGGCATCATCCCTGATTTTTTGCGTCAACGGGAGGTCGAGTTTCCTGGCCTGTCCGAACTTATCGTGACCGATTCCATGCACACCCGAAAGCGCCGCCTGTTCGCGCTGGGTGATGCCTTCGTGGTGCTGCCGGGCGGGCTCGGGACCTTCGATGAAACTTTCGAGATTATGACATGGAAGCAGTTGGGGCGGCACGATAAGCCGATCATCCTGGTGGATCTTCTGGGTTGGGCGCAGCCTTTCGTGGCGTTGATCACGCATACCGTGGCCCAGGGTTTCGCCCGGCCCTCCGCCGCCGCATTATTCGAGGTGCAACCCGATATCCCGTCCGTCCTCGCCCGGCTGGCGGCGTTGCGCGGCACATCAGATTGCGGCCGGTAAACTAAACCCGCACCACATTGGCCATTGGTGCCGCCTGCCCACTGCCCGGGAATATCCGCGCCAGGGCGGCATCTGAAAATCCGAATTGCGCCACCAGCGCGCCCTTCGCCACCGCGCGGATATCCTGGGTGGGGGCAAGGTCCCGCGCCTCAAAAAGCTGCCCGGTGGATAGACCCGGCCAGGTGCCCGCAACACGCCCACCCGCCACCCGGCCGCCCAGGAGCATGGCCATGGTGGCGGTCCCATGGTCGGTGCCATTGGTGCCATTCATCGCCGCCGTCCGCCCGAACTCGGTCATCACCATAACCAGCGTATCCTGCCAGGCCGGGCCGAGCGATGCGCGCAGGCTGGTCAGCCCGGCATCCAGCCCTGATAATGGCCGCTTCAGGCCGTCAATCTGGTTGCCATGGGTGTCCCAGCCTTCAAGCTGGAAGGCCGCGATCCGGGGGCCATCCGCCGCCGCGAGCAATAGCCCCACCTGGGATGCAAGCGGTGCGAACCCGCCGCCGCGGCGGTTTGAATCTCCGGGGGCCATCGGCGCATCGTCGCTCATCACAGATTGATCGAAGCTGTTGGCCCGCGATGCTTCCGCCAGAGCCGGGCCGATGATCCGGTCGGCGGCGTTGAGCGCCATGACCCTTGCCAGCAGATCAGGCGGCGGCGTGCCGAGATGATCCGGCGCGTAGGCACCCACCGGTATGGCCCCCTGTAACAGCAAAGGCGTGCCAAGCCCGGCGGCCAGCCCCGCCAAAGCCGGGCCGTGGCGGCGCGGCAATTCCGCCAGCACCCGGTTCAGCCAGCCGGAGGTTATGCCCTCGTTCTCGGTTTCCGTGCCGAGCTGCAGCAGATCCTGCGCCTCGAAATGGCTGCGGGTGCGGTACGGGCCAGCGACCGCATGTACCGGCAAAACCTGCCCGGCCTGATACAGCGCGTAAATCCCGGGCATGGCGGGGTTGAGGCCATAGAACCCGCCAAGGTCGAACATGCCGCCTGGTTGCCCAGGGGCTGGCGGGATCAAACCCGGGCGGAGATTGGTCAAATTGGCATCGCCATACGGTACCACGGCGGACATGCCATCGAGCGCGCCACGCAGCAACACCACCACGAGCCGCTTTTGTCCCGGCGCGTCGGCCAGAGCGAATTTCCCCCGCGCCCCGAAGCCGAGGGCCGAAAGCCCCATCAAGGTGGTCCGGCGCGTTAGTAACATGCTCATCTCCTTTGAAATTCCGGCGCGGTCAGTAACAGCGTCATCGCCTCCCGGCGGGAGCCCGCATTGGCAATGGCCTGGGCGGTGGCCGGGCGCAGCAGGCCGCCCAGGGCGTTTTGCGCGATATCTGCCGGTTGCGCGCCATCGGGGCCAAAATCCACCCGGGCGGCGTAATTATACGCCCAACTCACCCGCGCCATCATCGCCGCACCATTATC
>JAQNCU010000191.1 GCA_029077775.1 Acidocella sp.
GCCGGCCATCGATATATAAGGTAATGGCACGCATCGGTGATAAGATCACTGCCCGTGTCCCGGGTGTAGAAACTGACATCCATCAGCTGATCGGTGATGAGATCGGTGATCTGACGGGCGTGCCACAACCGATTGAGGTTAAGCTCGCCGCCGCCGACCCTGCCTTGCTCGGGCCGGCGGCAACGCGCGTGGCGGCCGCATTGGGGCAGATAAAAGGCGTTGATTCGGTGGTGGACGGAATTGTCCCTGCCGGAGATTCCTACGACATCCATGTGGACCCTGTACGGGCCGCCATGCTGGGGCTTGATCCTGCTACCGTGGCGCAGATGGTACAGACCGAATTGCAGGGCTATGTCGCAACCAGCTTTCAGAGTGCTGACCAGCAGATCGGCGTGCGCGTGCGGTTGCAGGATGGTACACGCGACAACACAGACGATCTTGCGACCATCCCCATCACGACTCCCTCAGGCGCGTTAATCCCGCTCGGGAATATCGCGACTTTCTCGGTCTCGGCGGGAGACCCCGAGATCACGCGGGAGAATTTGCAACAGATCGTCGCGGTAACCGGACGAATTACCGGGCGTGGCATTGGTAATGTCATCACGGATGTAAAAGCCGCGCTCGTCAAACCGGGCGTGCTGGGCAGTGGTGTCACGTATACGCTGGGTGGGCTTTATAAACAGCAGCAGATCGCTTTTGCTGGCCTGGTCCGCGTTTTTATCGCCGCATTGCTCGCGGAATTTGTTTTACTTTTATTTCTCTATGAGCGTTTCACGCTGGTTGCGGCCATTATGGGAACATCGCTGCTTTCAACCACGGCGGTGTTTACGGGTTTGTACCTGACCGGGGTGGAGCTGAACATAACGGCTCTTATGGGCATGACGATGATTGTTGGCATCGCCACAGAAATGGCGATATTTTATGTCTCGGAGTATAGTCTACTCGCAGCGTCAATGCCGATACGCGAAGCGCTGATCGAGGCCAGCGCCAACCGGTTGCGCCCGATCGCGATGACAACACTGGCGGCCATCCTCACACTCCTGCCGCTGGCGCTTGACCTCGGGCAGGGGGCGGGAATGCAGCAGCCGCTGGCAATTGCCATCATCTCTGGGTTGCTGGTGCAGTTCCCGCTTGTGCTGCTCGCACTGCCGGTGCTGCTTTGGCTTGTGGCCGAACGGCGGTGATCACCGGTGAAGGAAAAATCCTTCTACAGCGGGCGGTCCGGCTTGTTGCCCTGCTCAATCTCGCATATTTCGGGTTGGAGTTCGCGGTTGCCCGCTTGATCGGTTCGGTTTCATTGTTTGCGGACAGCATTGATTTTCTCGAAGATGCGTCGGTCAACTTACTGGTCCTGTTTGCTCTGAGCTGGTCGGCCCGGCAGCGGGCACGGGTTGGCTTGATGTTGGCCGCTATTCTATTGATACCCAGCCTCGCCACGCTCTGGACGGCCTGGCGAAAATTCGAGCACCCGAGCCCGCCCAACCCGGTTTTGTTGTCGTTCACCGGCTTCGGCGCGATGTTTATAAATCTTGGTTGCGCCTATCTTCTGGCAGCCCATCGTACCCATGGGGGCAGCCTGACCCGTGCTGCGTTTCTATCGGCGCGGAACGACGTGTTCGCGAACATCTTCATTGTTGGCGCGGGGGTGCTGGGCATGGGGCTGTGGGAATCGGCATGGCCAGACCTGCTGGTGGGGTTCGGCATTATGCTATTAAATGCGGACGCCGCGCGGGAAGTCTGGATGACAGCGAGGCAGGAAGCTTCCATGATAGAGTTATAAAAAACCCGGTTTAAAGAGTCAGACGGAGGAAAGTTACATGCCAATACCAAAAATCTCAACGTGGCTCGTTATCATGATCGCAGCGCTGGTTGGTGCTCCCGCCACTGCTGCGCCCCCGCCGGTATACGTGCATATGAATGGCGCCAATATGTTTCTGGAGGATGTTGTCGCTGTTAAACCAGGACAAGATGTCGTTTTTGTAAACGAGGACACCGGCGCCCATACAATCGTCGGTTTCAACCCTCTTACGGGCAAGACGAGCCACAGTTTTAACGGCTATGTTGCCGGAGACGCGCCAGCGACCCAACCGACCTATTATAAAATCAGCTTTTCCAAGCCGGGTATCTATCACTACTATTGCTCGGTTCACGCAATGCTCGCGATGGAACCGCCGGAACATGTCACCGTGGCCAAAATTCGCCCGGGCGTGGACGGATTTGGTGACCCCATGGCCGGGGTGATCATCGTGACAACCGATGCCGCGATCCTTGCGCGTAATCCGCCCAGCAGCCATCAAAAGATCCTCGCAAATTATTTCGGGGGTTAGCGCGATGACTCCAGATCCGCTCGCTCTGCGAGCGCATCTGGAGTCTGAATCGCCCTTTGACTATATGATGAGAGCCGGATGTCGAAATTCCAGAATGAGTTCGCGAGGATTTTTTTTATCTTTTGAAACTCATAGTGCCATCAAAATCCTTGGAGTATACGAATTGCCAGTTTCAGATGCGGCGCGTCGATCATCTGGCCGTCTAGTTGCAAAACACCGGCTTCAGGGTTCGCGGCGAATGCATCGACGATTTTTTTGGCGTGGTCAATTTCAGTCTCAGACGGTGTAAAGGCAGCATTAATCACTGAGATTTGTGACGGGTGGATGGCCATCATACCGGAAAACCCATCTCGGCGTCCGCGCGCCGCATAGGCCGCCAACCCGTGCGGATCATGAAAATTCGGGAACACGGTTTCGATCGCGGGAACGCCCGCCGCATGGGCGCCGAACAAGGTCAATGTCCGTGCGACCTCATAAGGCGGGGTGTAGCGGCCATCTTCATCGCGATTCGTCGCGGCACCTATGGCGGCGGACAGATCCTCTGCACCCCATGTGACACCGCAGAGGCGCCTCGTCACGCCGCCATAGGTGCCAAGCGTGAACATAGCCGCCGGTGTTTCCGTGGCAATGGGCAGGATCATTGCTGTGTGGTCCCCAAGGGCACGTAAACGCTGGTCAAGATCTGCGAGCGAGGCTGCTCCTTCTGCTTTTGGTAATACGATGCCATCTGGCGCGGCGGGAATAACGCTGGTTAAATCCGCTTCGGCGAATCTGCTGTCCAAGGGGTTCATACGGACAAATAATCGTTTGGTCCGTGGCTGTCGGGTAAGCAGGGCGGTGACGGCCATGCGGGCCGTATGTTTGGCCCCAGCCGACACAGAATCCTCAAGGTCAAGTATCAACGCGTCGGCATCAAACGACAGAGCCTTTTCCATCCGCTCCGGGCGGTCGCCTGGCACAAACAAAAGTGAACGGAGCCTCATGCTGGCCGCCGTGCAACCAGTGCCATACGCAGGCATTGGCAGACAATCTCGGCACGCTGGTTCAGCAATTCATGTTTGAATGTTATGATACCCGCCTGCGGACGTGATTTTGACGGCATCAGGGCTATAACTTCAGTGGTAGCGCGCATGGTGTCGCCGATAAAGACAGGCTTTGGCATAACCAGCTTGTCGTAGCCGAGATTGGCGATCAGCGTGCCGAGTGTCGTCTCCCCAACCGACAAGCCGACCATGAGCGCGAAGGTGAACGTGCCATTGACAAGGATTTTTCCGAACTCGCTTTTTGCGGCGAACTCGGCGTCAAGATGTAGTGGCTGTGGGTTGTGTGTCATGGTCGAAAATAGCAGATTATCAGTTTCAGTGACGGTTCGACTTATCTCGTGGCTGAGATGATCGCCTATCTGCCAGTCATCAAAAAAACGCCCCGCCATTTTAAAATTCCTTGTCTGATCAAATATGCCAGAGGCTAAAACCAGGTAGATTTCATCTCAACCGGCAATGAAACGCCAGCGATGACGGGGCTGAGCCAGGCGCTGATTTTTGGTATTTCATAGGCGCAAAAATAAATGGCGGTGGCAATTTGCCCTTGGGCGAATTCCTTTTCTTGTTTGCGCGCCGCACCCGCGAGGTCCAGCCAGATAAAGCCCATGACAATATGTCCAAACGCCCAAAGCATCGGCGTGGCGTTGCCCAAAATTACAGCCTGTCCGGCGGGTGTGTCCGCGCCTGCAAGTGCTGTACGAAAATCAGCCATCGCGCGGCGCAAGGTCTCCGCCTGCGGGGCAAGTGCATGGCCTGTGATACGGGTTGTGATATGTGCAAAGAACTGGTCCATAACGGCACCCTCATCGCGCAGAAGCTTTCGACCCAGCAGGTCCAGTGCCTGGATCCCGGTTGTACCCTCATGGATTGGATTTAAGCGATTGTCCCGGTATAATTGTTCCACGTCAAAATCCCTGGTGTAGCCATAACCGCCATGGATTTGGATCGCGATGTCATTGGCGGCGAGGCCGTATTCTGACGGCCAGGTTTTTGCAACCGGTGTCAGCAGGCCAAGCCATGCGGTTGCTTGCGCACGTGCTGCGGCGGTCTCGGCGCTGCGCTCTTCATCTTCGAGACGCGCACACCAAAGGCTGAGCGCGAGTGCGCCTTCGGTGTAGGATTTCGCGGCCAGTAACATGCGGCGGATATCGGCGTGCTCAATAATGGGCACCTGTCCACCATTGGTGCCCGCGCCGGGCGCGCGGCCCTGCGTGCGGGTGCGGGCGTAATCCAACGCCAGCCGATACCCGCGATAGCCCAACGCCCCGGCCCCGAGCCCTACACCGATGCGCGCGCCATTCATCATGTGGAACATCACCGCTAACCCCTGGCCCTCATCGCCAACGCGCCAACCTAGCGCGCCGCCTGTCTCACCAAAGTTCAACAGGCAGTTAGATGTGCCGCGAAAGCCCATTTTATGGTTCAATCCGGCCACAGCGATATCGTTCCTCGCGCCCGGATTTCCCCCTGCGTCGGGCCGATATTTGGGCACGATAAAAATCGAAATTCCTTTTGGCCCGGCGATCAGTTTTTCATCCACCCCAGGGATTTTGGCGAGCACCAGGTGCACAATATTTTCCGCTGCGTCATGGTCGCCGCCTGAAATCCACATCTTGTTGCCGGTAAGCCGGTATCGTGGCCCCAAATGATCCTCGCCGTCCGGGACGGCGCGGGTTGTGATGTCGCCGAGCGATGACCCGGCCTGAGGCTCAGACAAGCACATGGTGCCAGTCCATCGGCCCTCAATCTGCGGCAGGGCAAAGCAATTGACCTGAGCTTCGTTGCCGAAATGTGTGAGCAATGCCGCATTGCCAGCCGTGAGCATCGCATAACTGGCGGTGGCGATATTCGCGGCCATGAACTGCGACGTGATGGCGGTACAGATAAGGCTGGGCAAGCCTAGCCCACCATGCGCGGGGGCAAAGCTGGCCGCTGCGAAGCCAGCCTCGGCATAGGTTGCCAGGGCCCGTTTGACCGCTGGCAAAACACGCACCTGGCCGTTTTCGAGCCGCGGTTCCTCCCGGTCGGATGTCTTCCAATGGTCCAGAAAATGGCTGTCCGCCAGACGCGCTGCCGTATCAAGCATGGCATTCACGCCGCCGCGATCATGGCCACCATATTGCGCGCGGGTGAGTAGGGCACCGGCGTCAAGCCAGTCCCACAGCCAGAAATCCAGCAGGGCGCGATCGATGACGCCGGTCATTGATTCGGGGCCGGTGCGTTGGTGTCAGTGTGAACGATAATGACCTCCCGTTTTTTGTTCAGCATCGGACTGTCGGCGCGTTTGTCAAGCCGCCGTTTATAGAGATACTCGCTACCTCAGAGGCTACATGATATCGGAAAGCATGACATCGCTTTTGCTTCTTCCTGTCCGCTGCTGTAATGGTCCCGATCTCGTGCAAATGAATCTCGATAATCGCACGTATCATCAACCATGGGCGCAGCCATTCACGACGATCAACGGGTTTGAGTCGTGGTTTGATGATCAATCGGCTGGGGCAAATGCGTGTTTTATCGCGAGTGACCCCGCGTCAGGACTGGTCGTGGGCGTTACAAATCTTAGCCAGATATTTATGAAAGGCTTCCAAAATGCCTATTTGGGGTTCTGGGGTACGGAGAAGTTTGCTGGACATGGCTTGATGACCGAAGCTGTAA
>JAQNCU010000192.1 GCA_029077775.1 Acidocella sp.
GCAAAACCTTTCAAAGGCCACAGGCTGCGGCGTGCTGGTCTATTCGCGCTTCGGCTATGGCCAATCCGCGCCGGCGCCTTTGCCGTTTCCTCTCACCTATATGCACGACCACGCGCATGATATCCTGCCCCGCATTCTCGATGAAACAGGCGTTAAGCGCGCCATCCTCCTCGGACATTCCGATGGTGCCTCCATCGCCACCATCTATGCGGGCGGACGGCAGGATTTCCGGCTGCGCGGCATCATCCTCATCGCGCCGCATTTTTTTGTCGAAGACATCACCATCGCCAGTATCAAGGCCGCGAAGACCGCCTATGAGCAGACCGATCTGCGCGTGCGCCTCGCCAAATACCATGCCGATGTCGATAACGCCTTCTGGGGCTGGAATGGCGCCTGGCTGGACCCGCGTTTTGCCCTATGGCGGATCGATGATCACCTCGCCACGATCCGTGTGCCCATCCTCATCATTCAGGGCGAGGCCGATGAATATGGCACCGCCGCGCAAATTGAGTGCGCCCGGTCGGAGGTCTATTGCCCGTTCGAGGCCCGCCTCATCACGGGTGCCAAACACAGCCCGCAAAACGCCAATCCGGCTGAAACGCTCATCGCCATAACCGATTTCGTTACGCGCATCCGGCAGTTCGACCGGGATCATGCAAAATAATGCATTATTGACTTGACGCATCGTTATACTGCAATATAATGCAGTAGACCTGGAGGCTCGATAATGTCCGCAAAGCTGATCGATTTCCGCACAGAGCCATCCGCCTATCGGCATTGGAAGCTCGAATTCGACGGCAATATCGCGCATCTCATCATGGATGTGGACTCAACCGCCGGGCTGTTCGACGGCTATGAACTGAAGCTTAATTCGTACGATCTTGGCGTCGATATCGAACTCAACGATGCCGTCCAACGCCTGCGTTTTGAGCATCCTGAGGTCCAGGCCGTGATCTTTCGCTCGGGCAAGGAAAATGTGTTTTGCGCGGGTGCCAACATTCGGATGCTCAGCAAGGCCAGCCATGTACACAAGGTGAATTTCTGCAAATTCACCAACGAGACCCGCCTCGCGATCGAGGATGCCTCAGCGCAGTCTGGCCAGACCTATATTTGCGCGATCAAGGGCACGGCAGCGGGCGGCGGTTATGAACTGGCTGTCACCGCCGACTACATCATGTTGATCGACGACCGGAAATCCTCGGTCTCATTGCCTGAACTGCCGCTGCTCGCGGTGCTGCCCGGCACGGGCGGCCTGACCCGCGTTACCGATAAGCGCAAAGTCCGCCGCGACCTCGCGGATGTGTTCTGCACCACCGAGGAAGGGGTGCGCGGCAAGCGCGCCGTGCAATGGCGTCTGGTGGACGAGGTTCTTCCTCCCTCCGCCTGGGTGGAGGGTGTATCCAGCCGTGCCCGCGCCTTGGCTGAAAAATCCGACCGCCCGCGTGATGCCAAGGGCATCGCCTTGCCCCGTCTGGCGCGCGAGATCACGCCAGATACCGTCACCTATCGCCATGTTCAGGTCGTGCTGGAACCCGCGCGCCGCCGCGCCACCATCACCATCCACGGCCCTGGCAACCCGGCGCCGGATTCAGTCGAAGCCGCACAGTCATTGGGGGCCGATTTCTGGCCCCTGGCGATGGCGCGGGACCTCGATGACGCCATTTTACATTTGCGCTTGAACGAGCCCGAACTCGGTCTTCTGGTTTTCCGCAGCATCGGCGATGTCGCCTCCGTTTTGGCGCATGATGAGTTTCTGGCGGCAAATGCCAACCATTGGTTGATGCGCGAGATCACGCATTACCTCAAACGCACGTTAAAGCGCGTCGATGTTACCTCGCGCAGCCTCATCACCCTGATCGAGCCGGGCAGTTGCTTTGCGGGCACCCTGGCGGAACTGGCCTTCGCGGCGGACCGCGCGGTTATGTTCGCGGGCAGCGCCATAGGTGATAACCGTCCACCCGCCGCCATCACTTTGGGGGTCATGAATTTCGGCCCGTATAAAATGGGCAATGGCCTCACCCGGCTGGAAACCCGTTTCCTCGGCGAAGCCGCGAGCGTTGTTCGCGCCCGGAGCCTTGTCGGCACAACCCTCGATGCCGACGCCGCGATGGAGGCCGGGCTCGTGACAGCCAGCTATGATGCCACAGATTGGGATGATGAAATCCGCATCATGCTGGAGGAACGCGCCAGCTTCTCGCCGGATAGCCTGACCGGGCTTGAGGCCAATTTGCGGTTTGCCGGACCTGAGACGATGGAAACCCGCATTTTCGGCCGCCTGACCGCCTGGCAGAACTGGATTTTCCAGCGCCCGAACGCGGTCGGCGTGGATGGCGCGCTCCAGCGTTACGGCTCCGGCCAGCAGCCCGTCTATGACCGCAACCGCGTATAACGAATTTTTGCAACATAATTAATCCCCAGGAGCCTCCCATGCCCGACGGAATGAACATCGATTACGACGGCCTGATCCCCAATAATGTTGGTCTCAATGCCGATGCCCGCGTGCGCAAGGCGCTTGAGACGTGGCACCCCGGTTATATCGATTGGTGGAAGGATATGGGGCCGGAAGGGTTTCAGGATTCGCTGGTGTATCTGCGCACCGCCATCGGCGTGGACCCCAAAGGCTGGGCAAAATTCGATTATGTGAAAATGCCTGAATATAAATGGGGCATTTTGCTCGCCCCCGCCGTGCCGGACCGCAAAATCCCGTTCGGCAAACATAAAGGTGAGCCGGTTTGGCAGGAAGTGCCTGGCGAATACCGCGCCATGCTGCGTCGCCTGATCACCGTACAAGGCGATACCGAGCCTGCCTCGGTCGAGCAGCAGCGCCATCTCGGCACCACCGCGCCTTCGCTTTACGACCTGCGCAATCTGTTTCAGGTCAATGTCGAGGAAGGCCGTCATTTATGGTCGATGGTCTATCTGCTGCACAAATATTTCGGTACCGAAGGCCGCGAGGAAGCCGAGGAATTGCTCGCCCGCCGTTCCGGCCACCAGGACACGCCACGCATGTTGGGCGCGTTCAACGAGGCCACGCCGGACTGGCTCTCATTTTTCATGTTCACCTTCTTCACAGACCGTGACGGCAAAATGCAGCTTGAAGCCCTCGCCCAATCCGGGTTCGACCCGCTCTCACGCACCTGCCGCTTCATGCTGACCGAGGAAGCGCACCACATGTTCGTAGGTGATTCCGGTGTGCAGCGCGTGGTGGAGCGCACGGTCGAGGCCATGCAGCAGGCGGGCATCACCGATGCGCATGACATCGCGGGCGTGCGCAAGCTCGGTGTGATCGACCTGCCGACCATCCAGAAAAAAATCAATCTGCATTTCTCGCTCACGCTTGATCTGTTCGGTAACGAGATTTCCACCAACGCGGCGAACGCCTTTAACGCGGGCATCAAGGGCCGGTATCGCGAGGATAAACTTGAAGACGACCACCAATTGCTGGAGGCGACCTATCCAGTCCTGCGCCATGTCGGCGGAGATTTCATCACCGAGGATGTGCCAGCCCTGTCGGCATTGAATTTGCGCTTGCGCAATGACTACGTGCAGGACTGCAATTCCGGCATCACCCGCTGGAATCGTGTGATCGAAAAAGCCGGGATCGATTTCCGGCTTGCCTTGCCGCATGTCGCCTTTAATCGTCATATCGGCGAATTCGCGGCCATCCATACCGACATCGCGGGCCAGATCATTGATGATGCCGCCTGGGCGAAACTTCAAGACCATGTGCTGCCCAACCAGGGCGATGCGGATTATATCACCTCGCTCATGGTTGCGGTCACAGAGCCTGGGGCCTTTGCTGGGTGGATCGCCGCGCCACGCGTCGGGATCGATAACAAGCCCGGTGATTTTGAATATGTCCAGGTGGTCGCCTGACCCCATGAACGCGCTGACCAAACAGCATCTGATCGACCCCGAGGTCTGCATACGCTGCAACACCTGCGAGGCGACATGCCCGGTGGACGCCATCACGCATGATGACAACAACTACGTCGTCGATCCGGGCAAGTGCAATTTTTGTATGGATTGTGTCGCCCCGTGCCCCACCGGGTCTATCGATCATTGGTTCCACGTGCCTGAGCCATTTCCGCTGGCGGCGCAATTTTCCTGGATGGAATTGCCACCGAAACCTGCCGAGCCTTTGGCGAGCCTGATGGATAACGAGGCTGAGGCGTTGCTCGAAGCCGCACATACCGGGGCAGGGGGGCGCGTGCTGGCCCCACCCAGTGCTGCCCGCCCGCTCGTCAACATCTTCAACCGCACCAACCCGGCGCGCGCCACCATCACCGGCAATTTCAGGGTCGCCACGGGCGGTTCTGACACTCGTCACATCATCCTGGATTTCGGCAGCCGCAATTTTCCGGTGCTGGAAGGCCAGAGCATCGGGCTGGTGCCGCCCGGCTTCGATGCGGCGGGCAAACCGCACACCATGCGGCTATATTCCGTGGCCTCCCCCCGTGATGGTGAACGGCCCAACACCAATAACCTCGCCCTCACGGTCAAACGGGTGGAGGGCGGCGTGGCCTCCAACTGGCTCTGCAATCTCAAAATGGGTGAGATGGTTGAGGTTATCGGTCCATTCGGATCGACGTTCCTGATGCCCGACGCGCCAGATGCCAATATTTTGATGATCTGCACGGGTACCGGGGCGGCCCCTTTCCGGGGCTTTACGGAACGCCGCCGCCGCACAGCGCCGCTGGCCTCCGGGCGGTTGCATCTGTATTTCGGGGCCCGCACGCCGGAGGAATTGCCGTATTTCGGCCCGCTGCAGAAACTCCCGAAAACCCTGCTGCAACAGGAATTGGTTTACTCTCGTCTGCCGGACGCGCCCCGGGAGTATGTCCAGGACCGCATGCGCGCTCGCGCCGCCAGCCTCGCCGCATTGCTGCGCAGCGAGACCCTGCATATTTACATTTGCGGGCTGAAGGGGCTGGAAGACGGGGTCGAGTCGGCACTTACCGACATCGCCATGGATGCCGGGCTGAACTGGCCGGACATCCGTGAGACCCTGCGCCGGTCGGGCCGGTTCCACGTCGAGACTTATTGAGACGACGCATACGCAATGGGTGCATAGCCTCTCTTGCCGACAGACAAGCCCGGTGCCATCTGACTGTAATGATAAATCCAAACGACCCGGTAGGCTGGCACGGGACCACCATTTTATGCATCCGCCGCGATAACAAAGTCACCATGGCGGGCGATGGCCAGGTCAGCCTGGGCAACACGGTGGTCAAGGGCAATGCGCGAAAAGTCCGGCGCATCGGCAATGGCGCGGTCATCGCGGGCTTCGCCGGTGCCACCGCCGATGCCTTCACGCTGCTCGAACGGTTGGAGACCAAGCTTGAGCGCTTCCCCAACCAGCTTGAACGCGCCTGCGTGGAACTGGCAAAAGACTGGCGGACCGATCGTTATCTGCGGCGGCTGGAGGCCATGCTCATCGTCGCGGATGCTGAACGCAGCTTCACACTCACCGGCAATGGCGATGTGCTGGAACCCTCAGACGGCGTGGTCGCCATCGGTTCGGGTGGCAATTACGCGCTCTCAGCGGCCCGCGCGCTGATGACGGTTCCAGGCCTTGACGCTGAGGAGGTCGCCCGCCGCGCCATGAAAATCGCCGCCGATATCTGTATTTACACCAACGAGAACCTGATTGTTGAAACCCTGATGGCTGAAACATTGTGATTGAGAGCCCCGTCTACTCCCCCCGCGAAATCGTCTCTGAGCTTGACCGCTTCATCATCGGCCAGAACGACGCCAAGCGCGCCGTGGCCATCGCGCTACGCAACCGCTGGCGTCGGCTGCAACTGCCCGAGGACATGCGCGACGAGGTGGTGCCGAAAAACATCCTCATGATCGGCCCCACGGGCTGCGGCAAAACCGAGATCGCGCGGCGTTTGGCCAGGCTCGCCCAGGCCCCGTTCATCAAGGTCGAGGCAACCAAATTCACCGAGGTCGGCTATGTTGGTCGCGATGTCGAGAGCATCGTGCGCGACCTCGTCGAGGCCAGCATCACCAT
>JAQNCU010000193.1 GCA_029077775.1 Acidocella sp.
AAGGATTTGGTCGCCATCAATCATCTCGCCGCGCTCATCGGCCAAAATCACCCGGTCGGCATCGCCATCCAGCGCGATGCCGATATCCGCGCCATGCTCCAGTACGGCATCGCAGAGATGTTTCGGCGCGGTCGAGCCAACCTCCCGGTTAATATTAAACCCATCCGGTTCCACGCCCAGGGAGATCACGGTAGCCCCCAATTCCCACAGCGCCGCCGGAGCCACTTTATAGGCCGCGCCATGCGCACAATCGAGCACGATCCGCAGCCCATCCAGCCGCAAACCACGCGGCAGAGATGATTTGGCGGCCTCGATATAGCGCCCGGCGGCATCCACCAGCCGTGAAGCCCGGCCAAGCCGGGTTGGACCCGCAAGGCGCAGAGCCAGGTCAGCCTCCATCAGCGCCTCGATCTCCATCTCCGTCTCATCAGAGAGCTTGGCACCATCCGGGCCAAATAACTTGATCCCGTTATCCTCAAACGGGTTATGCGAGGCCGAGATCACGACACCCAGATCCAGCCTTAGCGAGCGGGTCAGCATCGCAATCGCCGGGGTCGGCAAAGGCCCCGCCAGGGTTACGTTCATCCCGGCGCTGATAAACCCGGCGGTCAGGGCGGATTCGAGCATATAGCCGGACAGCCTGGTGTCCTTGCCGATGATCACCCGGTGCCTGTGGCTACCGCGCGTGAACAGCAGCCCCGCCGCCTGCCCCAGCTTCAAAGCCATTTCGGCCGTCATCGGGGCGATGTTGGCGGTGCCGCGCACGCCATCGGTGCCAAATAACCGGCGATTATCGGGTTGGATCATGACATCTTGCTATCAGCCACGGTCAGGCTTTGCCAGACTCGCAATGCCTGCACGGTCTCGGCCACATCATGCACCCGCAAAATATTCGCCCCCTGCCCGACCGCGAACAACGCCGCCGCCAACGATCCCGGCAGCCTGCGCGCCGAAGCTGGCTCTCCTCCCGCCTCACCGATGAATTTTTTGCGGGACAGGCCGATCAGCAACGCATGGCCAAGTGCTGCAAAGCGCGGAAGGGCGCGCAGCAGCGCCACATTCTGCGCCCCACGCTTGGCAAAGCCGAGCCCAGGGTCGAGCGCGATCGCCCCGGCCTCGATCCCCGCGCGCAACGCCGCATCCCGCGTATGGCCAAGTTCGACCAGCACGTCAGCGACGACATCATTGTACACCGCCTGGCAATTCATCGTCATGGGCGAGCCCCGCATATGCATTATCACCACCGGGCATCCACGGGCCGCGAGCAGAGGCAGGGCGGCGGGATCATGCCTTAACCCCGAGACATCGTTGATGATCCGCGCCCCGGCATTGAGTGCCGCCGCCATGGTCTCCGCATTGCGGGTATCGGCGGAAACCACCACCCCCTGCGCGGCCAATGCCGCGATCACCGGCTCCACCCGCGCTGCCTCCTGCGCGGGCGGCACCGGCAACGCATCCGGCCGCGTGCTCTCACCGCCGACATCGATGATATCCGCACCGGCATCGCGCATCGCGTGCCCAGCCGCGATTGCCACCACCGGGTCGGCGTATCGCCCGCCATCCGAGAAGGAGTCGGGTGTTACATTCAATATTCCCATCACCAGCGGGCGATTGAGATAGAATCCTGCCCAGGTCTCTGGCCTGTACGATGTCATCTGGCGGCGATATCACGGCACGACGCGCCCCGCCAACACGCAATTCGCTTGCGCGTAACTGGGTGTAGCCTATATCGCAGATTATGAAGTTTCTGCCGCGCCCGATCGATCTGATCAACCGAAGCATCGGGCTTAGCGGCGCCACACCGGTACGCGGGCTTGCCTACGGTGCCGCCCCCCGCCAAATTCTCGACGTGTTCACCCCGCCGGGTCAGACAACCCCCGCACCCGTACTCGTGTTTTTCTATGGCGGCTCCTGGCAGAGCGGCAGCCGTACTGATTACAGCTTTATCGCCGGGTTGTTCGCCGCGCGCGGCTTTGTCGTGGTGCTCCCCGATTACCGGATATTCCCGGATGTGCGCTACCCCGCCTTCATCGAGGATTGTGCTGCCTCGCTTGACTGGGTGTCCAGCCATATCGCGAACTATGGTGGCGATCCAAAAACGGTATTCGTCATGGGCCATTCGGCGGGTGCTTATAACGCCATGATGGCTGTACTTATGGCCGAATCATCAGACATCGCGGGCGTCATCGGACTGGCTGGCCCCTATGATTTCCTGCCCCTCAAAGACCCCGCGATCAAAACCATTTTCTCATCGGTATCTGACCTTCATGAGACGCAGCCGATCACCCATATCCGCGTTGGTCTGCCCCCCATCTTCCTCGCAACGGGTGGCGCGGACCGTGTGGTGCTGCCACGCAACAGTACGGCTCTCGCCGCCCGTATCCGCCATGTCGGCGGGGTGGTTGAGACCCGGATCTATCCAAAGCGCGGCCATATTGGTTTATTTCTTGCTTTGCTGCCCTATCTCGCCTGGCGCGCCCCGGTGATGGCCGACGTGCTGGATTTCATCGCTGCCTGCCGCGCGGGAGATTTTACACTCGCGGGCGCGGAATTCTCTGCCCCCATGGTCCCCAAACCTCTATGAACCAGCCCGGTGGCACGGCACCGTCGGCGACATTGCATCTGGGTACCAGACGCTATTCATCCTGGTCACTACGCGGGTGGCTGATGGTACGCCTCGCCGGGCTTGCGGTGGTCGATAACGTCATCCCTCTGCAGGGCGGCAACACCCAGGCTGTCAAAGCCATCTCGCCAAACGGTCTCGTGCCCTTCCTCGAGCATGACGGCGCGCAGATCTGGGAGAGTCTCGCCATTGCCGAATATTGCGCTGAACTCTCGCCAGCGCTCTGGCCCGCCGCGCGTATCGCACGCGCCCATGCGCGGGCGATCTCGGCTGAAATGCATGCCGGATTCCGCGACCTGCGCCTCGCCATGCCGATGAATCTCGGGCGGGATTTTGCCGGGCATGGCCGCACGCCGGGCTGTCTTGCCGACATCGCGCGGATTGAGGCTATCTGGCGCGATACGCGGGCAGAATTCGGCACCGGCGGCGCCTTTTTGTTCGGGGCGGATTTCAACGCCGCCGACGCCATGTTTGCCCCCATCGTCACGCGGTTCCTGACCTACCAACCTGACCTGACGCCATCGGCGATGGCATACATCCACGCGGTGCGGTCCCACAGCCTCATCGCCGAATGGTACGACCTCGCGGCGGCGGAGCCGGTATCCTGGCACCTGGACAAATACGAGACGCCGTTAGTCTTATTATAACCGCCTCCATTAAATCCCGGCTTTCAGCCTTGTAAGCGCCGCCCCAGCCCGTTAGCGTGCTCACATGGAGATTTTGTAATGCAACCCCGGCACCCTTGCGGGCATGGATGAACGAGCTTGGCCCACCGGGACAACCATCCCGCCAGAAGCACTATCCAGGGTTTGACGACGAGACCTATCTGCGCCTGAACCCGGATGTGCGCCTCGCCGTCATGTCAGGCAAGTTCCGCAACGGCCAGGATCATTACGAGCATTACGGGCGCGCTGAGGGCCGTATGGTGGCCATCCCGTCTGACACCAAACGCGGCCAGTTGCTGGTCACAAACGGAGCGAGAACCGGTACGGATTTATCGAAACCACCCAGCTTGGCGGTAGACTCTATCCAGGTTTCACCCTCCGGCGGCATCCTGCTGGTCGGCTGGATAAACGATACGCTCGACCCTCTCGATAGCATCACCCTCTACGCCCCGGGCTGGGTTTACACCTTCGATCACACTGCCCTCGCCCGGGTCTCCCGCCCGGATGCCCGGGATGTGCTGGGCCATACGGCCGATCATGCGCATGGCGTATGGGGGTTCAGCTTTGTCGCCCAGGCTTTGCCATCGGGCGTCTGTTACGCCGTGCTCAGGCTGCAATCCGGCCGCGAGCTTGGGCTGATGGCCAATGCCGACCCGGTTTCAGACATTGAGTTGCGCGGCATGGCCCTCACCCAATTGGCGCAGGCGGCGTATCCCGGATCCAAATATTTCGGCGCGGTGGCCAGCATCGCGCCATCTATCGGCACGCAACTGGCCGCTTTAAACCGAATCCTGACCAACCGCGCGATTGCCGGACCTTATGTCCGGCAATTTGGCCCCCGCAAGCCACGCTATCGCGGGTCCATTATCATCTGCCTGTACGGACGACCTGAATATATGTTTCTGCAAGCGGCTTTGTTCTCACGCCTGTCCGATTTCGCGGATTATGAATTTATTTATGTGTCCAACAGCCCCGAACTTGCCGAGACCCTGCTGAGCGAGGCGCAGCGTTGCGCGCATATCTACGGGCTCAGCGTCAGCCTCATTATTCTGCAAGGCAATGCCGGGTTCGGGTCCGCCAACAACGCCGCCATCGCTTTCGCCGCCAGCGACAGGCTGATGTTCATGAACCCCGATGTCTTTCCCCGCGCCACGGATTGGGCCGCCCGGCACACCGCGCTGCTGGAGGCCGTACCTGCCGCCCAGTCGGCATTATTCGGCGCGCCGCTTTATTACGATGACGGGTCGCTGATGCATGGGGGCATGTTCTTCGCTACCGATTCCGCGCCCTGTTTCATCAACGGCCGCATGGTCGAAACCCAGATCCTGCGGGTTGAACATTACGGCAAAGGTGCGCCGCCCGACACACCGTCATTCCTGCGCCCCCGCCCGGTACCCGCCGTCTCCGGCGCCTTCATATCCGCTTCACGAGTCTTATTTGAACGGCTTGGCGGCTTCTCACAGGAATATATTTTCGGCCATTATGAGGACGCTGATCTCTGCCTAAAGAGCATTATGGCCGGGCACCCGCCTTGGCTGCATAACCTCCCCCTCTGGCATCTTGAGGGCAAAGGCTCACACCGCCACGCCGCGCATGAGGGCGCATCTGTCGTCAACCGCTGGCTTTTTACAAAAATATGGGCTGAGCCTTTGGTTCACACCCTGCTCGGCCCCACGCCCGCCCATCCGGCCCTGGCGGTCAGGTGATGCGGGTCCTGCTGATCAGCCAATATCATCCTGAGATCGTGCGCGGCGGCGCACAGACCATGGCGTATGAATTATTCCACGGCCTGCGCGCCAATGCCGGCATTGCGGCCACCCTGCTGGCCTCAGCCGACCACTTAACCCCGGCTTTGTTCAAAAGCGGCACGCGTATCACCGGGTTCGATGGCAAGCCCGACGAATTTCTTTTTCTCTCACAGGGCTACGACCATGTCTGGAACAAATCGGGCGATGTCGCGCTGGCCGAAGCCTTCGCCGCCTTTCTGTCGCTGATACAGCCGGAGATCGTCCATTTCCATCATTTCGTGACCTTGGGGATCGATTTTTTAACCCTCACAAGGCGCGTGCTACCCACCGCGCGGATCATTTTCACCGCGCACGAGTTCCTCACCATCTGCGCCGCCAACGGGCATATGCTGCGCCTCACCAATCAATCGCTTTGCAGCTATGCCTCGCCGCTGCGCTGCCACCAATGCCTGCCCGGACACAGCCCGGAGCATTATTTCACCCGAGACTTATGGATGAAGGCGCATTTGTCAGTGGTCGATCATTTCACGGTGCCCAGCCGCTTCATGATCGACATCTTCGCACGCTGGGGCCTGCCGCGCGGCATATTCAGCGTGGTTGTCAACGGGTTGGACCTGCCGCCGCCCAAACCTGACATCGCGCTTACCCGCCCAAGGCACCGTTTCGGGTTTTTTGGCCAATTGATCGACTCCAAGGGCGTCCATCTCATCCTCGATGCGGTGGACATATTGCGCGCGCAGGGCTTCACGGCTTTCACGGTCGAGATCAACGGCGATAACATTCAGTTTGCTTCAGACGACTGCCGGGCCAAAATCGAAACCTGGCTGGCGCGGGAGTCTGATCTGCCCTTTGCTGAGCGCAATGTCGTTTTCAATGGGGCCTATCACCCGGACCAGTTGGCGGGGCTGATGGCCCGGGTCGATTGGTGCCTCGTCCCGTCTTTGTGGTGGGAGGTATTTTGCCTTGTCATCTCCGAG
>JAQNCU010000194.1 GCA_029077775.1 Acidocella sp.
AAAATGGCCGGGCGGGCACCGGGGATGAAAGCGGCAAGCTGGTGGTAGAGGGCGATGAAATTTTCCGGCGGCCAGATTTTGCCATCCCAGTTGGCGGTAGGGCCAAGGGCGATGACCGGACCTTCGCCCATCAGGCGGGCGGCAATGGTCTCATCCTCCGGTGCTGTCCAGACCACCGGCAAGGGTGCCGGTGAGACACCCATGGCAGCGCCAAGCTGTTGGTAGCGCCGCCCCGGGCGACGGCCGCCGCGCAGGATATGGCGGCGGCTTACGGCGAGAAACAGGGTGATGCCGGAGCCCCGGACATCCACCGCGATGTCCCAGAAACTCGTCGCAAGGCGGGCCCAAAGGCGCGGCCAGTGCGCGTCGAACTTTTGTTTCTCAAAAACGATGAGCCGCTCCAGCCCTGGCAGACGGGTGAATAGCCCGGCGGCTATGGGGCCGCAGGCGATGGTGAAGCGGGCATCCGGGTGGGTCTGGCGTAGATGCTCAAGGATACCGCAGGAGATCACGGCATCGCCCAGGCGCGAGGAGGTTATGAAAAGGATACGCATATCCGGGCGGTCTATCGCATTTTTTGGGGCCAAGGAAACAGCATCGCGCGCTGGCTTGCCAGGCGGATGGCCCACGCCCAATTGTAGAGGGCATGAGGCCGGGAGGATGAAGACATGACCAGAGTTGCGCATCTGCCAAAGCGCGGCGTGATCGCCGTGGCTGGGCCGGACCGGGTGTCATTCCTCAACGGGTTGGTGAGCAATGATGTGGCGAAGGCGGTGCCCGGCGGGGCGGTGTGGGCGGCGCTGCTGACCGCGCAGGGGCGTTACGTCACGGATTTTTTTATCCTCGCCGATGAGGAGCAATTGCTGCTCGACCTGCCGCGCGCGGCGGTGGCGGAGGTGGCTACCAAATTGCGGCGCTACCGGCTGCGGGCGGCGGTGAGCGTCGAGGACCAGTCGGATGCGTATAGGGTTTACGCCGCGTGGGGTGGGATGCCCCCGCCTGTGCCTGTGACGGCACCCGACCCGCGGCTGTGTGATGCGGGGTTCCGTTGTTTGAGCCGGACGGAGATAACGGCGAACGCCACCGACCTGGATTATGCCGCGCACAGGCTGATCCTCGGGCTGCCGGACGGCCCGCCAGATCTGGAGCCTGGCAAAACGCTGTTGCTGGAGGCGGGGTTCAATGAACTGGGCGGCGTGGCGTGGGATAAAGGCTGTTACATGGGCCAGGAATTAACGGCGCGGACGAAATATCGAGGGCTGGTGAAACGCAGGCTGGTGCCTGTGCGGCTGGGTGCCGATGCCCCAGAACCCGGGACGCCGGTATTTGCCGGGGATGCCGAGATGGGCACGCTGCGCTCTGGCGTTGGCCGCATGGCGCTGGCGATGTTACGGACCGAGGCACTCGGTCAGGTTCTGCGGGCGGGCGATGCGCTGGTGGCGCCCGTGATCCCCAACTGGATGGACATTCAAACATGAGACGCTGGTGCGTTATGCTGGCGCTGCTGCTTGGGGTTTCAGGCTGCGCGGCAAAGCTGCCACCTTCAGGGTTCGCGCAATCTGGCCCGGCTTTCAACCCGCTCGCGTTTTTTGCTGGGCATGTGACATCATGGGGGGTTGAGGAAAACCGCGCGGGGCAGCCGACGGCCATTGTCACCACCAATTGCGTAGGCAAGATGACGGGGCCGGATACGCTGCGGATGGTGCAGACCCTGCATGTAGGCAACAACCCAGCACAGACCAGAATTTGGCAGTTCACCCGCATTGGGCCGAATACATATGTCGGGCGGGCGAATGATATGGTCGGTGTCGCCCAAGGCGTTGTTTCCGGCCGGGCGTTTCATTGGCGATGGGTGCTGGCGACGCATCCGGGGGACGTGCTTGGTAATGTCACAATGTCCCAATGGATGTACCAGATGGGTGACGGCGCGGTGATGATCCGTACCGTGGTGAGCAAATTCGGTGTCAGCTTGATTGAGGTTTCCGAGCAGTTTCACGCCGCTGGGTCGTGACAACAGCCTTAGGCGGGGCGACCAGCGACCAGTTCGCGCAGGGCAACCGACCTTCACGGTACCCGTAATCCTCAAAATGTTTTTGTGCGGAAAAGATGGCACCGGGACGGATGGCCGCGGCGACATCCGGGTATTCATTAATATACCAGGCTTCATCAACCTCTACATGATGGGGTAACCGGCCTTCAGTGTAGCCGGCTTCGATGTAATGATCCTTTGCATAATTGAATGATCCTTTCAGGACGGCGTCCGCGACATCGGGGTAGGTGTCGAGATACCAATCTTCATCGACGAAGACATGCGTGAGCGCGAGGCGCAGGACGCCCATGAACTTGGCTTCGCTCAATTCAACGTAACGTTCCTCCGAAATATTATCACAGCTCATAAGATGTGCAAAAGAACGCATGAGAAACTATCCTTAACAGCTCTGGGATTTTATAACGATAACAAAATGGTGTATAGGATCAGATGCGGGCTGTTGAAAAGCTAGAATCGACATTCTTATCCAAAAAAATTTTAAATCCATGATGATTATTTTAATTCCTGGATGAAATATGTATAAATTTATTTTATTATCATAACGAGATGTCGTTTCGATCTATGGTATAATGTTACAGATTCATACATGTTCGATGTGGCTGTTGAGCCTGGTGGCGACGAGGGAGGTTTGGTGGCGATGGGTGTGACCGGGCATGTTGATGGCATGGAAGGCCACTATGTCGTGGGCTGGGCGGCTTCAGGGCCAAAGGCTGGGAGCTGCTTGATTGAGATCAGCACGGCGGATGGTTTGGTTGTGGCGCGCGGGCGGGCGGCGCGGCACCGCCCTGATCTGGCGTCATTGGGGCTGGGGCGGACAACCCTGGCGTTCAGAATCTCTCTGAAAGACCTTAATGGCAGCGGTCTGGTGCATGTGCGTGCCGACGGTGAGGAATTGCAGAATTCGCCACTGCTCGTGGAAACGGGGGTGTTCGATGGGGAATGCACGCTGAGCGGAGATTTTGTCACCGGGTGGGTGACCGAACGGCAGGCGGTTGATAAAACCGGCGATATCAAAGTGAGCGTGGTCGACCAGCGTGGCGTGGAAGTGGCGCGCGGCATGGCGGTGCGCGACGCCATGGTGGGCGATAAATATTTTATGCCGAGCCGGTTCAGGTTGCGGCTCGACGATTGCTGTTTCGGGGCGGGCGAGATGGCGCTGTCAGTGCTGGCCGATGGTGTACGCTTCGGGCGGATGATTTGCGACCTGAAGCTTGCGGGGAATGCCGAGATTATCGACCGGCATCAGTGCAAAGGCTGGCTGCTGGCCCCGGCGGCGCCACAACGGGAATTTGCGCTTGAGATTTTCGACCATGGCGAGCGGATTGCTCTGGCGCGCTGCGAGCATGAGCGCCGCGATGTGGCATCGGTGCATCCTGGCTGCGGCACGCCGGGTTTTGATATCCGGTTAGAGGACCAGGCAAGCGGGTTGCAGATGCGCTGCCTTTCATTACGGCTGGCCGGATCAGACCATGATCTATTCGACGGACCCTATGTCATGGGCAGCCGTGAGGCCGCCGTGGCGGCGGGGTTTCGCGCGGCGCAGATCGCTAACCGGGTGATACCGGGGATGGACGCGGCGGCGCGCGCGGTGCTGCAAACCGCGCTGGGCGCGTTTATCGGGCAGGCCAGGCAGGGCGGCGGCTTTGCCAGCAACCGGGCGCGCCCGGTGGCGGCGGCACCGGTGACGCGGCTTGCGATCGTCATCCCGATCTATCGCGGGGTCGAGGATACCTGGGTGTGTATCAAATCCGTGCTGGCAACGCGCGACGCGGCGCGCGACCAGATTGTGCTGATCAACGATGCCTCCCCCGACCCGCAGATGGCGGCGATGCTGAATGGTTTTCTCGGCGAGGAAAATCTGTTTCTGCTGACCAACGAGAGCAACCGGGGCTTTATAAAAACCGTGAACCGGGGGCTGGGGTTTGCCGCCGGGGCGGATGTTTTGTTGCTGAACTCCGACACGGTTGTGTTCCCCGGCGCGTTCGATGAGTTACTGCGCGTGGCGGGCGCGACACCCGAGATTGGAACGGTGACGGCTTTATCCAATAACGCGACGATATTCTCCTACCCGCATGTGGCGTTACGCCGGGATGAGCTTGAAGATGTCTCGTGGGGGGAGCTGGCGGCGCTGGCCTTGACCGTGAACAAAGGCCGCTATGTGGATGTGCCGACCGGACACGGGTTTTGCTTATTGATCAAGGCGGAGGTGATCAGGCGGATCGGGCATCTGGATGAAAGCTTCGGCCGTGGTTATGGCGAGGAAAATGATTTCTGCGCGCGCGCAGCTATCATCGGGTATCGCAACGTGGCGGCGGCCGGGGTGTTGGTGATGCACCGGGAGAGCGTGTCGTTTCTGAACGAAAAATCTGCGTTGCTGGCTCAGAATTTGCCGAAACTGAACCTTTTGTACCCGGAGTATACGCCGGTTATCATGGCGTTTGAGCGCCAGGACGGGCTGCGCGCGGCGCGCTGGGCGCTCGATACCGTGCGGCTTGGGGCAGCGGCGGCTGACGGGGCAAGGTTTGTCGTGGTGGTCAGTAACCTGCTCGAAGGTGGCACGGCAAAGGCGATCAGCGATATTGAGGTCCACATTGGCTATGGCGGCGCCGTGCCGCTGCGGCTGCGCGGCGTGGAAGACGGGATGGTGGATCTGGATTGTGAAAAGCCGCTGATCCGCGCGCGGTTTTCCGCCCGCGAGACCAAGGAATTATTCCGGATGCTGGATGCCGCCGCACCGGATGCGTTATTTATCCATCAATTACTTGGGCTTTCCGAGGAGATGATCAGGGCGCTGACACGCTGGGCCAAGGGGTGCCATACGGTGTTCTACGCGCATGATTTTTACGCGCTGTGCCCGCGCGTGACGATGATCGACGCGATCGGCCGGTTTTGTGGCGGCGCTGCCTCGGATGTGTGCGCGCGCTGTGTCGAGATGGGCGGGGCGCACGAAACATCCGAACTGACCAGCCTGAGCCCGGCGGCGCACCGGGCCATGTTTGCAGCACTTCTGGGTGCGGCCGATCATGTCGTGGCACCATCAGCCGATGCGGCGGCGTATCTCGCGGCGCAGTTCCCACGGGTCAAGCCCGAGGCATTGCCGCATCCGGAGCTGCTGGATGACGTGCCTGCCGGTGCGCGCACAGCCCTTAAAACCGTCGGGCGTGATGATGGCGAAATTGTCCTGCTCGGCGCGATTGGGCCTCATAAGGGGTCTGGTGTGTTGCTCGACCTCGCGCGGCGAGCGCGGTTGACGCATCCGCATCTGACATTCCGGGTGATCGGCTATACGAACATCGATAAAGCGCTGCGCGCGGTCGGGAATGTAACGATCACCGGGGCCTATAAGCCCGCTGAACTGGATGATCTGCTATCGCAGACACGGGGGCGCTTCGCGCTGTTTTTGTCCTGCTGGCCGGAGACCTATTCATATACCTTATCCGAGGCCGTGCGTTATGGGTTGATCCCGGTGGTGCCAGATATCGGCGCACCGGCGGAGCGGGTACGGATGGCGGGGTATGGGGTGGTGTTCGGCTTTCCCGTGGCACCGGATGCGCTGTTGGATGTGCTCGACAAAATTGTTAGCGGGTTGGTGGCGGCGGTTCAACCCGGGGCGACGCCCTTGGGGATATTCGCCGGGCCGGAGGCAACGCGCAGGGCAATTGAAATTATGGGGCTGGCGGTGGTTGAGGAAGGCGAACTCAGAGCGTTTTCCGATCAAACAGAAACACTCTAAAATTATGTTTGCGCGTCATTTCATCCGATCATGTCATTTCGTTAAGTTAACATGACCGGATAATGCCCTAGAGCGCGATGACTCTAGGTCCGCTCGTTTTGCGAGCGAACCTGGAGTCTGAATCGCCCTCTAGGGCGTAGTGACGAATTCAGTATTTTGGGGATTCCGGCGCGGCAAGAAGTCTGATTCAAGACTGATTTTTGAGGATCAGCTTGATGATACGGGA
>JAQNCU010000195.1 GCA_029077775.1 Acidocella sp.
AGGTCGAGTACACCGCCTTCCTCAAATACAAAGAGATGAAGGATAAATACGACTACATGCACGGCTTCAGCATGGATAGTCACCATAACATCGCGAAAACGCTTGCGGCGTTCGGCGCCTTTACCGAGGGTTTGCAGCTTTTCGCCTCTTTCGCCATTCTTTTGAACTTCCCGCGCTTCAACAAAATGAAGGGCATGGGCCAGATCATCTCATGGTCGGTGCGCGACGAATCCCTGCATTGTGAGTCCATCATTCGCCTGTTCCGCACCTTCGTGCAGGAAAACCCGGAAATCTGGACCGAGGATTTGCGCCGCGAGATTTATCTCTCCTGCGCCACCATCGTTGACCATGAAGATGCGTTCATCGACCTCGCCTTTGAATTCGGCGCGGTCGAAGGGCTAACCGCTCAGGAGGTCAAACGCTATATCCGCTACATCGCCGACCGCCGCCTGACCCAGCTTGGTCTCAACGTCTTGTTCCATGTCGATAAAAACCCCCTGCCCTGGCTGGACGAGATGCTGAACGCCGTTGAGCACGCGAATTTCTTTGAAAATCGCTCAACCGAATATAGCAAAGCCTCGACCACCGGAACCTGGGAGAATGCCTTCGCCGACCTTGAGGGTGCCGAACCCGCGAACACCCTGCCTGCAGAGTAAACCCGCCAGCAACCTCCGGCGGTTGGATTGCTGAAAAACCGGTCAAAAGAACCGATTGAAACAATCGTTCGACATATGCCATACACCGTTTAAAAATACGGTTCTTTGAAACACGTCTTTATACCTTATACTTTTCAAAACTTGTCGCCCCGTGTTTTTTTGAGCAATCTCTTACCACCCCGACCATAACCCTGCTTGATTCTCTGCAATTTCCTGGGGCTCTTATTTGGACCAAAAAAATGGCGAATATGACCGATAACGACGACCACGCCGATGGCGGCCAAAAACCGGGCGCCACGGGCGCACGCTATAGCCGCCGCCTGTCCGACAAAATCCTGATCGCCTTCCACCACGCCTGCGACCAGGGTGATTATGAAATTGGCGCGCAGCTACTACATATTCTCGAAACCATGCTCACCCGCCGCACCGTGCCGCCCGATGCCAACCGGCGCAAAAGCATTGAAAGCCTGGTGGCCGCGCATGAACGTCTCTGGCATCTGCGCCACCCGGAAAAAAGCTTTAGCTGAAACCTCGCACCGTAAAGAGCCATTCATACTCTTTACGTTTTCTTTGGCGCGCGGTCGTCCACCCTTTGTGCTTTATACTAACCTCCGATTAGCGTACTAACTTCACCATTTGGTGAACCTTGAGACCAAAGCGAAAAAGATCGGCGACGGCAAAATCCGCAAAAACCGCAGCGGCCAGGCAAGCCCGCCTGGAAACGCGATGATAAACCGCCCCATCGCCAGCCCGCGCAGAATAATCCGCGCGGCTTCCTCCACCTCCAGCAAAAACGGCATCGGAAAGGCGTTCTTGTCGGTTAGCGGGGTTTTCACGAACCCGGGCAATATCGCTGAAATCCCTACGCCTGCGCGGTCCAGGTCGAATTTCAGGCTCTGGCACATCGCGATCAACCCGGCCTTGGTCGTGCTATAGGTCACCGCCGCGGGTAACCCGGCCAGCCCGGCCAGGGATGAAACAACGCCGATCTGCCCGCGCTTGGCGGCCAGCATCCCCGGCAGCAGGGCCGCCAGGCAATTCGCCGTGCCGATCAGGTTCACCTCAACCTGCGCGCGGAACTTCGCCACATCGAAGCCTCCGGCCGTGTCCTGCATATATGTCCCGGCATTCAGCACCGCCAGCACAATGGGCCGCCCTGCCTGCGCCTCAATCGCAGTAACCCCGGCGCGCACCGCCACCTCGTCGGTGATATCCATCGCGGATACGATCATTTTTCCCGGGTGCAATGCGGCCAGCCCGGCCAGCGCCTCCGCGCGGCGTGCCGAGACCGCCACCATCCAGCCCGCCTGCACCAATTGTATCGCCACCTCCCGGCCTATGCCGCTGGAGGCACCGGTGACCCACGCCACACCATCATTGGGTTTCGGTATGTTCATAATTTATTTCCCCCCTGTTCGATCATGCGCAGAATATCATCCGCCCGGCCACGCAGCGCCATTTGCCGCGCCTGCGCCATCCCCTGCCATGACCGCACGGGCATCGCCATGCGCGGGTTGCTGGCAAACCGCTCCGCGTGCCGGGCGATGAAATCCCAATACAACGCATTAAACGGACAGGCATTCGCCCCCGTGGCGTCCTTCACGTCATAAGCGCAGCCGCCGCAATAATCGCTCATCCGGTTGATATACGCGCCCGACGCCGCATAGGGTTTGGAGCCCATAACCCCGCCATCAGCATACAGCGCCATGCCACGCGTATTGGGCATCTCCACCCATTCATAGGCATCGGCGTAAACGGCCAGATACCAGGCATCCACCGCATCCGGGTCCAGCCCCGCCAGCAGCGCGAAATTCCCGGTGATCATCAACCGCTGGATATGGTGCGCGTATGAATATTCCATCGTCTGGCCAATGGCATCGGCCATGCAGCGCATTTTGGTCTGCCCGGTCCAATAAAATTCCGGCAATGCCCGGCTGGCCCCAAGCACATTGCCGGTCGCGTAATCGGGCATCAGCAGCCCGTAAATGCCGCGGACAAATTCCCGCCAGCCCAATATCTGCCGGATAAACCCCTCCACCGCGTTCAGCCCCGCGCGCCCCGCGCGGTATGCCGCCTCAGCCGTCCGGCATAAGGCCAACGGGTCGAGCAGCCCCAAATTCAATGGCGCGGAGATCAGGCTATGGAACATGAACGGCGTGCCCGCCGCCATCGCATCCTGGTAATCACCAAACCCGGCCAGCCGGTTCTCGATAAAATCGGCGAACCCGGCCTCGGCCTGGGCTGCCGTCACCGGGTAATCAAACGCCCCAAGCCGCCCGGGATGATGCGCAAAACGCTGCCCCACCATCGCCAGAACCTCAACTGTCTGCGCGTCCGGGGCAAAGCGTCTGGGTGTCGGCGGGGTGATGTTTTTGGGCAGCCGGTTGCGGTTCTGCGCGTCATAATTCCACTGGCCGCCAACCGGTTGGTCGCCATCCATCAATACATCATGCCGCTTGCGCATCTCCCGATAGAAATACTCCATGCGCAGCGTCTTTTTACCCGCCGCCCAGGCTGCGAACACCCCAGGGGCCGCCGCGAACCTCTCATCATCGCGGATCTCGATACCCGGCACCGCCGCCAGCGCCTGCGCCAATCGATACTCCCCCGGCGCGGTGGCGATCACCCGGTCGGGCTTGAGCGCCGCCACGGCGCGCGCCATTTCACCTGGAATGCTCTGCGTGTTCCCCGGGTCATCCAACCGCACATAACGCACATGCACACCACGCTTGGCGAGATCGCCCGCAAAATGCCGCATGGCGGCGAGCACGAGGGCTATTTTCTGTTGGTGATGCGGCACGTATTGGCACTCATCCATCACCTCGGCGAGCAGCACAATGTCACCCTGCGCCAACCCCGCAAGTGCGCTCAGCCCCTCTGATAACTGGTCGCCCAATACCAACCTGAGCGCGCTCACGTGGTTATTTTCTCATAACGCTCATCGCCGCTGACATGAAACTCCAGCCCCGACCATTGGTTGTTCTGGTCATACCACACGCTCAGATGCAGCTTGCCGGTCACGTTAAAGCGTTGGGCGACAATATGCCCGCCCTCTGCGGTCGGCAGGCTGTTCCACCCAGCTGGCGTTACAATCGCCGGATAACTATGCGCGGTCTGCAAATTTAAAATTGTACCCTTGAACAGCGCCTCATTCCAATAGGTCAGCGGCATGGTGTTCGCGGGCGCGGTATAGGGTGCCACCTTTGTCCCCTGCACCGCATACCCGGCGGCGGTCTTTTCGGCATGCACCATAAGCTGCGTGCCGTTATCGTTCACCTGGCTCTCAAGGCTCTGAAACACCCCGCCGGACCATCGCTCAGTGGCGTTCAACGCGTATCTGAACACCGGGATCCCGGCAAACTTCACCAGCAGCGCAATCGATATCGCAACCGCCAGATCATCGCCATTTTGTGTGAAGGTTAAGTGATGTTCGCCGATCGGCGTGCCGTTGCGCAAAACCCTAAAGCCGATTTTGCCACCCGGCGGTACCGGCAGCGTATCGGCCATTGCCGGAACCGCCACTGAAGCTGCCGCCACGCTCGTCAGAAATCCCCGTCGATCAATCAAGCCCTCACTCCCTTCTGCCTGGTTGCGCCCGCCGATTAGATAGGGGCGACATCTCCGGCGCGCCATGGCACAAGCGCGTTATGCATCAGCTGATCCTGCTCCGTCATGCACAGGCCGTTCCGTTTTCCGCGCAGGCAACTGACCATGACCGCGCGCTCACCCCGCGCGGCACCTTGGCCGCGGCCAGCATCGGCCGGGCCATGCGTAGCGCCGGTGTCAGCCCGGATGTCGTGCTGGTCTCCTCGGCCCTGCGGACCCAGCAAACCTTCACCGCGCTTGAGGCGGCTTCGGTGTGGGATGAATGGCCGAACATCGACACCATTCCCGCCCTGTACATGGCCACCAAAACCCAATTGCTCGAAATTCTGCGCAACCTGCCGGAGACCGTGCGCAGCGCCCTGGCCATCGGCCATAATCCCGGCCTGCATGAACTCGCCATCGACCTCTCCGGCCCGCGCAACCCCCGCCCAGACCTCGCCCGCCTGCATGACAGCTACCCGACAGCGACATTGACCGAATTTCTCGTCACCACACCCTGGCGGCGTCTTGCCCCCGGTGCCGCCACGCTCCAGAGATATTTGCCCGCCGCCGACCTCGTCTGACACCAGGCGCGGAATGCTGCACCTGCTAAGCCTGGCTTTACAGCGGCGACGGGATTTAATAACCGTCTTTTCACCACCTTCGTGCCAAGCTGCAAAAACGAACCCCAAAAACCCCAGAAAAGGTGACCCGTATGCCTCATACCTTGACCAGCAAGCAGGTCGGCACCGCCACCCTGACCCATGACGGCAAAACCGCCACGCTGCCGGTATTGGCGGGCTCCATTGGCCCGGCCTGCGCGGATATTCGCAAAATCCAGGGCGAACTGGGCATTTTCACCTTCGACCCCAGCTACGGTGCCACCGCCTCGTGTGAGAGCTCGATCACCTATATCGACGGCGATGAAGGCATTTTGCTCTATCGCGGCTATCCCATCGAACAGCTCGCCGAGCATTCGACCTTTTTAGAGGTCGCCTATCTGCTGATGTTCGGCAGCCTGCCTACCGAAGCGGAGCTTACCACCTTCACCACCGGTGTTACCCGCCACACCATGCTGCATGAGCAAATCCGCCGCTTCTGGGACGGTTTCCGTCGTGACGCGCACCCCATGGCGATTCTCTGCTCGGTGGTCGGCGCGATGTCGGCCTTCTATCCTGACAGCATCGACATCCACGACCCCAAACAGCGCGAGATCAGCGCCTATCGGATGATCGCGAAAATCCCCACCATCACCGCCTGGGCGCATAAGTATAATGTCGGCCAGCCTTTGGTGTACCCGCAGAACGACCTCAGCTATTCTGAGAATTTCCTCCATATGTTCCACGCCGTCCCAGCCGAGCCCTATAAGCAGAACCCCATCCTGGCCCGCGCCATGGACCGGATCTTTATTCTGCACGCGGACCACGAACAAAACGCCTCCACCTCCACCGTGCGGCTCGCGGGCTCCACGGGGGCCAACCCGTTTGCCTGCATCGCCGCTGGCATCGCCTCGCTCTGGGGCCCCGCGCATGGTGGCGCCAATGAGGCCGTGCTGAAAATGCTCGCCGAGATCGGGCATAAGGACAATATCCCGGCCTTTATCGCGCAAGTAAAAGACAAAAACAGCAACGTGAAGCTCATGGGCTTCGGCCACCGGGTCTATAAAAACTTCGACCCGCGCGCCAAGATCATGCAGCGCACCTGTTACGAGGTGCTGGAGGCCCTGGGCATCAAGGACGAGCCGATGCTCGACCTCGCCATGGAGC
>JAQNCU010000196.1 GCA_029077775.1 Acidocella sp.
TTGCATCTGATAGAAAGCGCGCGGTTCCAGGCTGCGCCATTGCCCCGCCTCGTCCCGGGTCATGTTCAGGATGATGTTATGGGTATGCAATTGTGGATCGAGCGCCCGGTTGGTGCCATGCCGGAACGACGCAATAACCAGATTGCCCGTGGCCTCCCGTCTGATTGTGCCATCTTCCCGGATGCGCGTGGCGGAAAAATGCTGCTCCGCCAGTTCCATCGCGGTTTTCACCGCACGCTCATGCGCGGCTATCAGGCGGCGGTCGCCCGCCACCTCGGCCATGATCGACACAGATTTGGGTGCGCTGAATGTTACATCCCAGCCAGGCCGATGCTCCCATTCGCCTTCGCGCATCGTGCCCAAGGTTTGACCGGCGACATGCCCCTCCAGCAGGCGGGCGAACTGCTCGTGATCAACAGCGCCCGCCAGCTTCAATTCCCGCGCCCCTGTTCCCAGCCATTCCGAGGGGGCAAGGCCCCCTTCGGCATAATAATCATCGGCCTCATAATAGCTGGCGGCCTGCCCGGCGCTGGTCAGAGCTGAAATGGTGGCTACCATCACACCGGCCCTGGGCCAGACGTTTCATCGGATTTGGCGTCATCATCCCTATCTCGGCGCTTTGAGTCGACGCCACCCCAAAGCGTTTCAGAGATGTCGGCCGGGATATACCGAGGATGACGAGGCGAACCATGCGCGTGGATATGATCATCGGTGAGCTTGATCTTCGCCACCGGGAAACCGTCAGGCGGCAGCAGATAGCCAGTATGTTTGGGCAAGCGCAGGTCACTCTCCAGCACGGCCGCCCGCACCTGGCGCGTGCTGCTCAGCGTCCGCTGGGGGCGGCCTGTCTTGGGATCAATCGTATCTGAGATGGTTGAGATTTCCACCTCGACACTGCCGATGGTCTCTGACGCCCATTCCCGGCTCTCCTGGTCGATCAATTGCAGGAACAGCTTGGTGTTGCAGCAGCCCAGCAAGGCTTCGGCACCTTCCCGGGTGTAGCGGTTCCGCATTTGGCCGATTGCCTGAAAAGTGAGAATAACGCTCGCGCCGAACTTGCGCCCCTCGGGCAGCAGCCGGGCCAGGTTATCGACGCGCGGCAGATCGGCCAGCTCGTCCAGCACAAACCAAAGGCGGCGCGAGTCTGACGGGGGTAATCCCAGAGTGGCCGACGCCGCACATTCCAGCCACAGGGCCATCAGCGGCTTCATCGCTTCAAAATAATCCTCCTTCCTGGGCACGAATATCCAGGGTTTGCGGCCCCGGTGCTGATCGATCCCGGCGAAGAACCGGGCAAAGGAAAAGCTGGTCTCCCCTTCACGCGGTTCGGCGCGCAGAAACATCAGCAGCTCGACGGCCTTGGCGAGCATGAACAACACGCTGCCCGTGGCCTTATCCGCGTCCTGGGCGAAGGTCCGCGCCGAGGAAGTATGCGCCAGCCAGCGCTCCAGCTCTTCGCTCGACATGGATTGCAAGGCGTCCAACAGGGTTTGCAAAGTGCAACGCCCCTCCTGCCAGAGCGTGCGCAAGATATTGGCAACGAGAATGCGGGCGGTTTCCAACCACACATCCTTGTCGCGGTCGCCCGTAATGTTGATCAGATAATGAGCAATCCTGGTGGCCGTGGCAGGATGAGAGATTTCGCCGAACAAGTCCCAAAATGCCCCTCGCTGGTCGAAGGGGTTAAGAATCACGTCGCCCCGCGTCGGGTCATAGTAATGGGCGATGAACTCCCCGGACGTATCGTAAACCAGCGCGGCCTCCCCGCGTTCCTCGATCATGTCCAGAAGCTGACGCAGGGCCGTCGTTTTGCCCGCGCCGGTCGTGCCAACAATGGAAAAGTGCCGATTTTGCAGACGGAACGGGAGGGTGACGCTGCCAAGCCGAAGGGCATTTTGGCTGCTCTCGGTCGCGGTCATGCGGGCCAGTTCCGCTTCACTGATAACGCGGGTGCCCGCGATCACATGGTCAGCCAGCAATGCCTCTTCCTTGCGACGGCGGCGGTCTGCGGTCAGCCACAAGCCTGCACCGCCAAGCCCGATGCCCAGCAACCCGCCCATGCCGAGATATTCGGCGAGAGCGGTGGCCTCATCGCGCAGGGGCTGGAATGCTGCCCATTCCTTCGCCCCGGTTCGAATTAACTTCCCCTGCCAGGTAATATTCATCGGTGGATCAGCGGACATATCTTCGAGAAGGAAGGCGCTCAGGTCGGCGATGGCATAGCCGCCGATCTCCTGTGCTTGTTCGGCGCTGGTGGTGACTGCACCCATCGCCAAGGCGCCCGCTACCGCGCTGGCAAGCAATGCTCCGGCAGCGAAGCGGAATTGGGAATGGCCATCGGCGCGTTGCCGCGCCCGCAGGGCCTTAGCGTGAGCATGGCGGTTATGGGCGTTCGACATCATATATCTCCAGCGTGGTTGAGTTGCCGCGTGAAGGCGGCGTTGATTTCGGCGGTGAGTTTGGCTTCATCGGTGCGGGGACCGGCGGCGGCGCGGGCGTAAATATAGGCGGCGCACGCGACGTAAAGGGCACGCTCAGTTAGCCGCTCGGCATGAATGAGCCCGGCGCTGAGCGCGCCGATCTCCTGGGCGATTTGTGCGGTGAGTTGGGGCGCGGTCTGCTCGCCAGAGAGCGAGGCAAGTCCGGCTCGCACGCACTGCTGCAAAAGGGCGTAAGTGGTCACTTGGCGGCTCTGGGCAGCCTGCCGCAGCGCCTTATCCAGCGCCAAGGGGAGGCGCACAGAGTGCTGGACGTATTTCATGGCCCGTCCTCCCCCCGTATCCTGCGCGCATCCCTGGTCAGCCCAAGATTGGCGCGGGGTACGGAAGGCACGCCACAAGTGCACCCGGATCGCACGCGCGAAAAATCTAGGTGGTTCGCCGCAGGCCAGTGCGTGGGGTGTGTTCTATTTTCCTTGGCTCGATGCGAAGCATCGAGGCCAAAACGTTCCGCCAGTGGTGCGGCTTGTATGGTCGTGATGGCATGGCATTGTCTGCGGGTCGGGCAGGCTCCTGCATTTCGGTGCCGGGTATCAAATGCGGATGAGAACGGGGTAAATGGGCTGAGATGCGATCCGGTCAGATGGCACGCACACCACCAGCCGTTCATGATGCCAGCAGATTCTTGTAAAAAAGGCATGGGGTATCCTTTCGCGGAAATGCGATTGGTGAAGTTGATCGGGGATGAGGAGCAGCCGGGCGGCGGCCCGCCTCCTTAAGAGGCCGGAGCCAAGCACCTACGGGTCAAGGCTCTGGCAAGGATCGCGCCAAGCGTTTGATTGATGCCGTGGTCAGCAAGGTGCGTCGGCCAATCTTAATGGCTTCAAGCTGGCCGCCTTTGATCAGGGCGTAAATTGATGAGCGTCCGATGCCAAGCGCTCGGGCGGCGCTGTTAACCGATATTGCAATAGGTTCCATGTCCAAATTTGCCTCCAGATGATTGTAGGGAGGCGTTTCAAATTGCACATGATTGCTGGTGCGTCGTCCAACAAACAAAAAACCGCAGAAACCAGCCAAACGCAAAACATCAATCCTGCTACAGGAAAGGAATATCGTACCATCGAGAAAGGGAATGGTGTGTTTTCAGGGGTTGAAGCGATCAGCCTGCCTTCGAGACGGCAATTTTTTTCTGCCGCTCGTAAATTTTTTCGGAGGAAGGCTTCAAAAGATCACCTCGGGGCACGTTGCCAGAGGCATCGGCATGCAGATTAAACCACTCCGAGAGCCATTTGGTGATTATCTCAATCGCGGCATTCCGGTTTGTCAGGTCTAATTCTTTGAGCCGGGGTTCATCGATAAGCCAAAGTACGGCGTCGACATAGGGGTATTTGGCTTTGGTGCCTGGCCCAGCTTTGCGCGTTGGTTTGATGTTCAGGGCCTTGATAACCTCGTCAGGCTCAGCATCAATTTTGATGGTGTCAGCAATCCGGCGACGGCTGGGGGGCAGGTAAAGTGCCCTGACGGAGGGGGAAGCTGAAAGCAGGAGGATACGAAGGGAGCCATATGTATAATTTTGATCCAGGTAGCGCGGGAGGCCCTTCTTGGATCGGTAATAGGCCTTGGGGGCGCTGTCTCGCTGCATAAAAGCAAAGAGCTTATCCAGCTTTTCCCGCGTTTCGTCGCTGGCGTTGATATAAACGGCCTCGCGCGGCCCCCGAATCCTACCGCCTCCGTATTGAAAGCGATACCAGCTTAATACGGCGTAGAGCGGCAGCAATGCACATAGGGCAGACATTAGAAAGAAAATATTTCCGAGAGGGCGCAGAAGCGCCCAGGTTAAGATAGCCAGAACCCAAAATAAGGCCGGGAAAATAACAAAGATCGGAAACGACCAATTATAAATGGCTGTTCTAAGCTGAACGGAATCCTCGATACTATAGATAACGTTATTGAGCTCTTCTCGGGCGTCATCTTCATCTTCGCTTAGAATTCTTAAGGCGATCCGGCGAATAGAGCGGTCGTCATCATGGCGATTATCGTTCATCGGTCATCTCCGCCATTACAGGTTTTATTTCCTCCACGCCGTAATTCGTCGAGGTAGTCGCTCCACCACTGCGCCATCTCGACGCGCTCAGCCCAATAGGCCGACTGGTTATAAATCCGCCGAATAATTCCGGGCACCATGTGCGCAAGAGCGCGCTCGATGGCATCGGGGTTCCACTTGCCTGATTCGTTGAGCAGCGACGATGCCGAGGTACGGAAGCCGTGGGCCGTCATCTGATCCTTTGAGTAGCCCATCCGCCGCAGTGCGGCATTTACAGTGTTGTCGCTGATTGGCCGGGCTCTCGTGCGCACAGAGGGAAAAACATAGCGCCCCGCCCCCGACAAGCCACGCATTTCGCGGAGAAGCGTCAGAGCCTGCTTTGACAATGGAACCACGTGGGGCTGGCGCATCTTCATCTTGGTCTCGGGTATCGTCCAGACGGCCTTGTTAAAGTCGACCTCCGCCCATTCCATTTGGCGTATCTCGCCAGGGCGCTGGAACACATGCGGCGTGAGTTTCAAGGCGTACATTACAGCGGGGTCGCCCTGGTAATCGTCTATCGCTCGCAAGAGCGCGCCAAACTGTGCAGTATCGGTGATCGCGGCGAAATGTTTGACGGTCGGGGAGATCAGCGCGCCTTGTAAAAGCTGCGCCGGGTCGCGTTCGGCTCGCGCGGTGGCCGCCGCATAGCGAAAAACCTGCCCGGCGAAGGCGCGGAGCTGCTTGGCCGTCTCCAGCCGTCCCCGGCGTTCGTGTTTTTTGAGCTCGTGGAGCAGTTCCTGGGGCGTGATGTCGGCCACCGGCCTCTTTCCAAAATCCGTCCCCAGCAGAGTCAGCAGCCAGCGTTGCTTCTCCAGGGTCGTGGCGGCTCTTCCCTCGCGGCCTTTTTTTTCGATCAGTTCCTCCGCCACGCCGGCAAAGGTATTCCCGGTACGAATGCTCGCCTCGATCCTGGCTTGCCGTTTGGCAGCGTTGGGGTCGATTGAGTGAGCCAGTTGCTTGCGCGCGGCATCGCGGGCTGCCCGTGCCTCGGCCAGAGTTATTTCAGGGTAAGCTCCTAGGGCGAGCTTACGCTCCGCCCCCTCGAGGCGGTATTTTATTCGCCAGAGCTTGCTCCCCGTTGGATTGACGAGGAGATACAACCCCTGGGCGTCAGCCACCTTATAGGGTTTATCTTTTGGCTTGGCGTTTCTAATCGCCGTATCGGTCAGCGCCATCGTGGGGGCCTCGGATTTGAAGGGGCTTTTTGAGGCCCCCAAATAAAGCCCCCATCTTCAGCGGTTGCTGGCAGACAATGGCAGCCACTGACAACCAGTGACTGCTCTAAAATACAGGAATTTCAAGGGTTTTTCAATCGTTAGCGGTCATTGCCAGACAGGAAATTGGAGCGGGTAGCGGGAATCGAACCCGCGCATCAAGCTTGGGAAGCTAACAGGCTACCATTACATCATACCCGCCGTGCAACCGCTTCTAGAGGGTGGATGTTGACCATGCAAGGG
>JAQNCU010000197.1 GCA_029077775.1 Acidocella sp.
ATGTCAGTGTGCTGAGCATCGCGTTTGTCTGCAATGCCCAGGCGGATGTTCTGGTGGCCGGGCTGATCAAGGCGTTTGAACAACCCGTGAGATGTGCCGGCATCCCCATCCAGTCCCGGGTGGGGATCGGGCTGGTGGCGTTTAACCGGGATAATGTCGTGGTCTCACTGCGCACAGCACTTTCAGCCGCACAGGATAGCCGGAATAACGATGCCGGCTGGGCGGGGTATGACCGCCTGAGCGATGACGCGCATCGGCGAAGTTTTCAATTGTTGAGCGATTTGCCGGCGGCCCTGGAGGGACGTAACCAATTGAGCCTGGTTTACCAGCCCAAGATAAATTTCAAGACCGGGGCGTGTTGCGGGGTCGAGGCGTTGCTCCGCTGGGTGCACCCGTGGCTGGGGCCGATTTCGCCGGGCGAGTTTATACCCATGGTGGAAAGCACGGCGTTGATCGGGCCGATGACCGAATGGGTGATCCGCCAGGCGGCGCGGCAACTGGGCGCATGGTCCGCGCAGGGTGTGGGCCTGAATATGGCGGTGAATGTTTCGCCGCATAATTTGGCGCAAGGCGGGTTCATGCAACTGGTGACGTCGATCCTCGATGCGGCGAAGATCGACCCGTGCAGGCTGGAACTCGAATTCACCGAGGGGATGCTGGTCAACCATGATGCGCGCGTGGTGCGCACCTTGCAGAGCCTGCGCGATACGGGGGTGCGGATCGCGCTCGATGATTTCGGGACCGGGTTTTCCAATCTGAGTTACCTCACATCAATGCCCGCGGATATTCTGAAGCTGGATCAATCATTCATCCGAAAAATCTGCACCGATGCGAGCACCGCGCTGCTGGTGCGCACCTTTAGCGAGCTGGCGCAAAAGCTCGGTTATGTCGTGGTGGCTGAGGGCATCGAGGATGCGGAATCCTACGAGCTTTTGCGGTCTTGGGGCTGTGATGAGGGGCAGGGGTATTTTATGAGCAAGCCTCTTGCCGCCGCGCGGGTTTTGCCATGGCTCGCGGGGTCTCTTCCGGCGCGGTAGAGATTTTCAGGCGCGCGGCCGCCCCACCATCCCCGCGCGGAGTCTGTTACTTGCGCGCGGCCGCCCCACCATCCCCGCGCGCTCAATCCAGGTTCAGCGCGTAATTGGCATAGCCATTTCCGGCATCACCGAGGCTGGTGATGTTGGGCTTTCGCAACAGATAGCGGGCGGCGGCGGGCGCGCTGGTGAAGGTGAGCAAAGCGGGCAGGCCAATGGGCGCAAAGGACCAGATCTGCCCGGTATCCGGTGTGATGGATTTATGCGCGAGGATGTAGCGGATGATGATGTCACGGATCTGGTCCGGGGCGCGCAGCACAATGTCAGCCGGGTTATGCGTGATGCCGCCGGAATCCGCGCGGTAATTATTGGTGATGACGATGAAACGCTGGTCTTCGGCCACCGGCACCCCGCGATAACGCAGATTGACGATGCGGTGGGTGTTGGCATTGATTTTACCGCGCGGGCCAAAGCGCGCGGGCTGCGTGATGTCGATCTCGTAGGTGATGTTGGCAATCACGTCGAACGCATAAGACGGCACATGCGGGTTGAGCAGGGGCTGCGGGCCTTGGGTGTTGGGGTTGAAGCGGTTGAAGATCTGCGCCGCATGTTCCAGCCAGCTGCGTAACGCGGCGCCATCAACCTCGATCGCGGCGAGGGTGTTGGGGTACATATACAAATCCGCCACGTCCCGGATGGCGATGGTGCCGGAGGCGAGGTCGATGTAATTATCCGGGGATTGGTAGCCTTCCTTAAACGGTGCGGCGGCGGACAGTATCGGTAGATTGCGCCCGGTGAGCAGCGGGGCGGCGTACCAAAGCTGGGCGGCGTTGACCAAGGCGAGCGAGGGATCAGCCCCGCCGAGCAGCGCGAAATAACTGGTGATGGGGCCGGTGAGCTGGCCGATGGGCTCACGGATCCAGGCCAGGGTTTGCTGATGCTCGGGTGCCACGGCGGCATCGACCGCCTGGTTGTTGGCGGCAAGTGCGGTGACCGAGGCACCTTCGCGCGCCGCGATGGGCCGGGTGGTGGCGAGGGCATTTGTGATGCGCCAGGCCGGGCGCGCCCCTGTGGTGTCTGGCACGAGGGTGAGGTCGATCAGCCCAAGCTCACTGCCCCAAAAGCCCGGCATGATCGCGGGCACGGCACCTAGGCGGCCATTTGTGGCGTCGATCCCGTTAATGCCCGCGTAATCCGGGCCGGGGAACACGCGGTGGGAATGGCCCGTGAAGATGATGTCGATCCCCGGCACGGCGGCGAGGTAATAGGAGGCATTTTCCTCGCCACCACGGCGCGGTGCGGTGGAGATGCCGGAATGGCTGAGGGCGATGAGGATATCGACCTGAGCGCGCAAGGCGGGGACGTGGATATGGGCGGCATCCACGATATCTGTGGTGGTGATCCGGCCCGCGAGATGGGTTTTGTCCCATTCCATGATCTGCGGCGGCACGAAGCCGATGACACCGATTTTAAGGGTGTGGCGGCTGCCATCCCCGGCGGTGAAAACGCGGTCAAGGACGAGGGTGGGCGGCAAATAGGGTGAGCCATCGGCGTTGTGGATGTTGGCGCAACAAAACGGGAAATTAGCACCGGCGATGGCACGGGTGCAAAAATCAAGCCCGTAATTGAATTCATGGTTACCGAGCGTCGCTGCGTCATACTGCAATGTGTTCATGGCGCGGATGGTCGGGTGGATGTGATCAGCGGGGAATTTACCGGGCTGGGCGACGTAATCAGCCAGCGGGTTGCCCTGGATGATGTCGCCATTATCAAATAACAGGCAATTACGGGCCTCAGCCCGGGCGGTGTGAATGAGTGTGGCGACCTTGGTGAGGCCGACACTCTCATCGGGCTGGTCGCGGAAATAATCGTAATCCTCGTCGAATGTATGCAGATCAGAGGTTTCCAGCAAACGCAGTTTGATGACTGGGCCGGGCGTGGCAAAAACCGGGGGTGCGGCCATGGTGGCGGCGAGGCCCGTGAGCAACGTGCGGCGGGTGGACATGGCGGGCTCCAGGCAGGGGACAGCACGTCTTGTTTTGAGGAAAACAAAAAGACTTCTATCACTCTGGGTCATGGGCGGCGGCGTGGCCAGCGCTGACGGCCCGAATTCATAAAAAAGTTTGTCCTGTGGCGGCATGGGCGTTATCGCCGTTACAGCCTATGTCGCAGACACGGCGTTGATACTCAGGGAGCATGACATGAAGACGATTTTGATCACTGGCGCATCGGCTGGGTTCGGTGCGGCGTTCGCGCGGCGGTTCATAACAGACGGCCACCGGGTGATCGCCACCGCACGGCGCACCGACCGGCTGGATGCCCTATGCGCTGAACTTGGCGACCATCTGCACCCCGCCCGCCTGGACGTGACCGACCCCGCCGCCGTGGCAGGCTTTATTGAAACCCTGCCCGCCGCGTGGCGGCAGATCGACGTGCTGGTGAACAATGCGGGTCTGGCACTCGGCCTCAGCCCGGCATGGGAGGCCAAGCTCGAAGACTGGGACACCATGATCGCCACCAACATCACCGGCCTTACCCATGTCACCCGCGCTATCCTGCCCGGCATGGTCGCCCGTAATGACGGGATCATCCTCAATCTCGGCTCGGTCGCGGGGGAATATCCTTATCCCGGCGGGCATGTCTATGGCGCGACCAAGGCCTTCGTCCGGCAATTCTCGCTTAATCTGCGGGCCGATCTGGCGGGCAAAAACATCCGCGTGACTGATATGGAGCCGGGGATGGTCATGGGCTCTGAGTTCAGCAAAGTTCGCTTCGGCGGCGATGACAGCAAAGCCGAAGCGGTCTATGCGGGCACGCAATCGCTCACCCCCGAGGACATCGCCGAGAGTGCCGCCTGGCTTATCAGCCTGCCCGCGCATATGAACGTCAACCGGATCGAGATGATGCCAACCTGCCAGGCCAGCGGCCCCTTTGCCGTTAAGCGCCAGGCCGGATAGACACCGGAGAGGCAAAACCGTAACCTCTCCGTAACGATTCGGAGCGGCCATTGATTGCGCGCGTAAACAGCTTCGCCTTCGCCGGGATCGAGGCGCAGCCGGTCGAAATCCAGGTCCAGATCTCAAGCGGCCTGCCGAATTTCCTCATGGTCGGCCTGCCGGATAAAGCCGTGGGTGAAGCGCGGGAGCGGGTGCGCGCGGCGCTGACCGCCATGGGCCTGGCGCTGCCGCCCCGGCGCGTGCTGGTCAACCTCGCCCCGGCGGATATGCTGAAGGAGGGTAGCCATTTCGACCTGCCCGTGGCGCTTGGCGTGCTCGCCGCCATGGATGTCCTGCCGCGCGAGGACCTGGCGCAGTTCGCGGCCCTGGGGGAATTATCGCTCGACGGGCGGATCAACCCTGTGGCGGGTGTGCTGCCTGCCGCCATCGCCGCCGCCGGGCGTGGCCTGGGGCTGATCTGCCCGGCGGCGCAAGGGTCTGAGGCCGCCTGGGCCGGGGAGCTGAGCGTGCTGGCGGCGGCGGATCTGTTGTGCATCATCAACCATTTTCGTGGCATCCAGATCATGTCCCAACCCGCCCCGGGCGGCATCAGCGGCGGTGCTACGAGCCTCGACCTGAAAGACGTGCGCGGGATGGAGACCGCCCGCCGCGCGCTCGAAATCGCCGCTTCGGGGGCGCATAATCTGTTGATGATCGGTCCGCCGGGCGGCGGCAAATCCATGCTGGCGGCACGGCTGCCCGGGCTGCTGCCGGATTTATCGGCGCGCGAGGCGCTGGAGGTGAGCATGGTGCATTCCGTGGCGGGGATGTTGTCTGAGGGCCGTTTGGTCACGCGCCCGCCCTTCCGCGCGCCGCATCATTCAGCGAGCATGGCGGCCTTAACCGGCGGCGGCGCGCGCGCCCGCCCGGGCGAGGTGAGCCTCGCCCATCGCGGTGTGCTGTTCATGGATGAGATGCCCGAATTCCCCCGCGCCACGCTGGAGGCTTTGCGCCAGCCAATGGAGGCCGGGCACACCACGGTCTCCCGCGCGGCGGCGCACATCACCTATCCGGCCCGGTTTCAGCTTATTGGTGCCATGAACCCGTGCCGCTGCGGGTATCTGGGCGACGCCGCGCGCGAATGTGCCCGCGCGCCCCGCTGTGGCGAGGATTATCAGAACCGCCTGAGTGGCCCGCTGCGCGACCGGATCGATATGATCGTCGAGATCACGCCCCTCACCCCTCAGGAATTATCCTGGGCCCCACAAGGAGAGCCGAGCCTGGCGGTTGCCGCGCGGGTGGCATCCGCGCGCGCTTGCGCACGGGCCCGCCATGGCGACATCGGCGCGGTAACCAACGCCGAAGCCCCCACCGATGGCATCCACCTCACGGCGGCGGCCAAAGCGTTTTTGGAAATGGCCGCGACCAAATTGCGGCTTTCAGCCCGGGGCTTCACCCGCGCCATGCGGGTCGGCCGCACCATCGCCGACCTTGCGGGCTGCGAACAGGTCGAGCAATCCCACATTGCGGAAGCCTTGGCCTATCGCCACAAAATTCCAGGCCGCAGCAAAGCTGGTTAACGCCGCCATCACATCTTCGAAATCGAAGATCACCACAATCGTTGCGGACATTGCCGTTCCACATTATTTCTCGTCCAGGTGCGGTGTGAGGGTGCGATATTCTGCATACGCCTGGCCACCCAAAAGGCACGTCGATTATGGGGTTTTTGCGGGCCCCGTCACCGCACCGTACTTCGCCAGATCATCCGGCTCTGGGGCGCGATGAACCTAGTTGACTGTGGTCGATTTATCATCCCACATGACGTTGCTAATCGCTCGCAACCGCTGTGTAATTATACCAGCCGCCGAATTTTCTGACTCGTAGTTGATTCCCCCGGCGCGGTTGGTTGTGATTCGGTGTCTCCCGT
>JAQNCU010000198.1 GCA_029077775.1 Acidocella sp.
TGCGGGGCTGGTGGGGCGGCCGCGCGTCAGCAAAGAGTGTTATGCCAAGTGTCATCCTTTACGGCGATTGGTATAAGTTGAGCGGATGAAATGGCTGACATCAGGGACAGATGACATCAGGGCGTCACCAGGCGCGGAATCGTTATGAGAACATTAATTTCCGCTTGACGAACGGTCGTATCTCGCCGACCCATTACCTTCGACACGTCGTGGACCGCATGGGCCATGGTTAGGGTGGGGTTTTCAGATGCGGCCCGGGCCGCTTGGAGTGAGACATGAACGCTGATGTGGCACCAGAGCTTTTCGGGATAATCGAGGAAAAGGGAATTGCCGAGGTCACCCCGCAGGAGGCCCATGGCCGCCCGGGCGCGACCTTTGGGTTATGGATGGCGGCGAATGTGCAGTTTGGTACGCTGGTCACCGGGGCGCTGGCCACAGGCTGGCTGGGGCTTTCGGCCCAGGCGGCCTTTGCTTCTATTTTACTGGCCAATATCGTGGGCGGCATCGTGCTTGCCATATTCTCGACGTTCGGGGTGGATTACGGCCTGCCGCAAATGATCCAGGGGGCTAGCTGGTTTGGGAAGTTCGGCAATAAAGTGCCGTCATTGTTCAATTTTTTCGGCGGGTTCTCGTGGTTCGCCGTTAACACCATCGCGGGTGCCTACGCGCTTGACCATTTTTTGCATCTGGGCGTCATCGCGGGTGTCATCGCGCTGTCGGTCATCCAGGTGTCCATCGCCTTTGTCGGGCATGATCTGATCCAGACGGCGGAGAAATATTTCTTTTATCTGCTGACCCTGGTGTTTCTTGGGCTGACCTATGTGGCGGTGGCTCATCTCGGCCTGTCAGTGCCTGCAAACGTGAAGTCGATGGCGGCGGTGGGCGGGTTCTCCGGCGCGTTTATCCTCTCAACCTCGATCATGATTGGGTATGTCATCAGTTGGGTCCCGTATTCGTCCGATTACACGCGCTATCTGCGCACCACCAACGATGCGGCGGGGGTTAAAAAATCGGTCCTGACCGGTGTGTTCTGGGGTTCGCTGATTTCAACGGTGTGGATTGAATCGCTGGGGGCTTTGATCGGCGCTTCGGTGTCTTTCGCGCTGCCGTCTGACCTTATCACGTCCTGGATGCCCGGTTGGCTGACCGCGCCGCTTTTCGTGGCGGTGATTGTTGGCACGGTGAGCGCGAATATCCTCAATATCTATTCCGCCACACTCTCGGCCCTGGCGCTGGGCATCAACCTCAAGCAGCATTGGGCATCTTTGATCACGGGCGGCATCGGGACCGTGATTTCCGTGCTGGCGGCGGCGAAATTCATTACCAATTACGAGAATTTTTTATTGGTTCTTGGCTATTGGATCATGCCGTGGACGGCGATCACGCTGCTCAGCCATTTCACCCAGCGCAAATCGCGCTTTCCCGGGGTCAGTGCCGCGTTTGTCAGCTGGGTGGCGACAATGGTGGTCTCGGTGCCGTTCTGGAACCAGGCGATGTATACTGGCTGGTTCGCGGCGAAATACCCGCAATTCGGGGACAGCACCTTCATCGTGGCCTTTATCGTCGGTGCGGCTTTGTACATGGCGCTCACGGTGCCCAGCATGATCATTGCCGCTGCGCCTGCGGAATAAAATCAAACATCCAAAAGCGGGGTTCGCAGAACCGAAATAATCTGCCACCCCGCGAGTTTTGCCTGCCAGCGATCGGTTTGAAGCATTGCGGTGGCCAGCGCGACCGGCCTGATGCCGCAGGCGGCAAGCAAAGCGATGCCAGCGGATATCGAACTGCCCGTGCTGATGACATCATCGACCAGCACCACGCGCCGCCCTTCCAGCAGGCTCACCATGCGCGGGTCGATGAATAACCGACGCTCATGCGTGGGGGCGGTGACGGAGACCAGCGGCACCGAGAGCGCTTGGTCATACCAGAATTTCCTGGAGGTCCCGAGCGGGACATAGCGCGCATGGCCGCATTTTTGCGCGACGGCGGCGGCGAGCGTGAGGCCCAAGGTCGGCAGTCCGACGATGATATCCGGCGCGAAGACGGCCATCTTGGCGGCAAGCGCCGTGGCGATGGCATCCAGGACCGCAAAGCTCGCCTGGTTGATGATCAGTGACGCGAGAGCGTGTTTGCCACCCGGCAGGTTGCGGATGGGCAGGATGAGGATGCGCCCGTCATCGAATGTTGCCGGATAACCCTCTGGCACAGGCGCGCCCGGGGGGTCGATACGCTGCCAATAGGAATCCGGGGTCACGCGCGCGGGTGGGCGTTGCGCCACACGGCCATAAGCTGGGCATTGTCGATCTCGGTATAACGCTGGGTGGTGGACAGGCTGGCATGGCCGAGCAGTTCCTGGATGGAGCGCAGATCCGCGCCGCCCGCCAATAGATGCGTGGCGAATGAATGCCGCAACGCGTGCGGCGTGGCGTGGGCTGGCAGGCCGTTCTGGTCGCGGAACACCCGCAGATTTTTTTGCGCAACGCCCGCATTCAACCGCCCTCCGCGCGCGCCTGTGAACAAGGGCGCGGCTGGGTCATGGTCCGGGTGGTGATGCAACCATGCGGCAATGGCGGCCCGGACGGCGGGGAGCAAAGGCACGAGGCGTTGCTTATTGCCCTTGCCGGTCACACGCAGCGCGTCATCCGCCGCCGGAAGATCGCCACGGTTCAGGCTGAGTGCCTCGTTGATGCGCAGACCGGCACCGTAAAGCAGGGTCATCAAAGCGATGTCACGCGACTGGATGGCACCGATATCCGAGACCTCGCCAATGTCATGCGCGATGCTTTTTGCCTGGTCTGGTGAGAGGGCTTTGGGCAGCGGGCGCTTGGCGCGTGGGCGCGAGAGCAGGGACAGGCTGGGGTTTTTTACGCCCTGACGTTGGGCGAGATAGCGGAAAAAACTGTTCAACGCCGAGAGCTTGCGCGCCCGCGTGGCGTTGCCCGCGCCTGATTGGGCGGCACGCGCGATCCAGGCGCGGAAATCCGCCGTGCGCAAGGTCCCGAGCGTGGCAAGGTTGACCTCGTCGCCGGTATGGGCACTGCAAAACGCCAGGAAATCATGGATATCGCGGCAATAGGTCTCGACGGTCTTGGACGCGGCCCGGCGCTCAGCGCCGAGCCAGAGGATGAAACCGGTTTTGAGGTCTTCAGACAATGCTCTGCCCGGTTTTGCCCCAATCGGCGAGGAAGGCGGCAAGCCCCTTATCGGTGAGCGGGTGGTGGTAGAGTTGCTTGATGACAGCGGGTGGAATGGTGGCAACATCCGCGCCCATTTTGGCGGCTTCGATAAGATGGATCGGGTTGCGGATGGAGGCGACCAGCACCTCGGTTTTGATGGCCGGGTAATTGGCATAAATCTGCACGATATCGGCGATCAGATCCATGCCGTTCTGGCCGATATCGTCGAGCCTTCCGACAAAAGGAGAGATAAAACTGGCCCCGGCCTTGGCGGCCAGCAGGGCCTGGGCGGCGGAGAAGCATAAGGTCACGTTGACCATGATCCCCTCGCGCGAGAGGGCATAACAGGCGCGCAGGCCATCTGGCGTGAGCGGCACCTTGATGGTGACGTTTTTGGCGATGCGCCGGAGCACGGCGGCCTCCATCAGCATTTGCTTATAATCGGTGGCGGCGACCTCGGCGCTGACCGGGCCGCTGACGATCTCGCAAATCTCGGCGATCACCTCAGCGATGTTGCGGCCGGATTTGGCGATCAGGGTGGGGTTGGTGGTCACGCCGTCGAGCAGGCCGGTTTCAGCCAGCTCCCGGATTTCAGAGATTTCGGCGGTGTCGACAAAGAATTTCATGGGTTACTTTCAGCGTGGGCAAAGGTTGTGCGAAGCATAGAGCATGGGCCTTTCGAGTCGACTCACCCGCTTAAGTGTTTTGTTGCCACGGCCCTTCGATGCGGCCTTTACCTACGAGACCGAAAGCGCGCTGCCGCCGGGCACGCTGGTGCGCGTGCCGCTGGGGCCGCGTGAGGTGGTGGGGGTGGTATGGGATGAGCCACCCGATGATATGCGCCCAGCCAAATCAGTGGTGGCGATCCTTGAGGTTCCGCCCTTGCCGGTGGCGTTGATGGCGTTCATCGACTGGGTCGCCGCCTATACGCTGGCGCGGCGGGGCGATGTGCTGGCGCTGGCGGTGAAGGAGAGCTTGCTGGCGGCGCGGGTGCGGCGCGGCAAAAAAATTGATTTCAGCGGTGCCGATGCCAGTTTCGCGCCGCCGGATTTGTCCGCAGCACAAGCGCATGCGGCGACCATGCTGGTGGATGCGGTCAGGCGCCACGCGTTTTCAGTGACATTGCTCGATGGCGTCACCGGGTCCGGCAAGACCGAAGTGTATCTGGAGGCCGTGGCGCAAGCCCTGCGGGAACGGCGGCAAGCTGTGGTGTTGCTGCCGGAAATCGCGCTCTCGGTGCAGCTCATTGACCGTTTTACGCGGCGTTTTGGCGTGGCCCCGGCGGTTTGGCATTCGGAGCTGACGCCCGCCTTGCGGCGGGAGACATTCCGCGCGGTGGCAAAGGGCGATGTGGATGTGGTGGTGGGCGCGCGCTCGGCACTGTTTTTGCCGTTCCCCGATCTCGGGCTTGTGGTGGTCGATGAGGAGCATGAAGCCGCCTTCAAGCAGGAAGATGGCGTGATATACCATGCGCGTGACATGGCGGTGGTGCGCGCCAGATTGTCCGGCGCGGCCTGCGTGCTGGCAAGTGCGACGCCGAGCCTGGAGAGCGTGGAGAATGCCGCGCGCGGGCGATACGCAAGGCTGGACCTGCCCGCACGGCATGGCGGGGCGTTGCTGCCGCAAATTCAGGCGGTGGATTTACGCGCCCACCCGCCGGAGCGTGGTAAATTCATCTCGCCAGTTGTGCTGGGGGGCGTGCGGGCGGCGCTGGCGCGGGGTGAACAGGCGATGTTGTTCCTCAACCGCCGGGGCTATGCGCCTTTGACCTTGTGCCGCCATTGCGGGCACAGAATGTCTTGCCCAAATTGTACGGCGTGGCTGGTTGAACACCGCACGCGGGCAAGGCTGATCTGCCATCATTGCGATTACGGAGCGGCGCTGCCGCCTAAATGCCCGGCCTGCGAAGCTGAACAGAGCTTTGTGCCCATCGGCCCTGGCGTGGAACGCATCGCCGAGGAGGTGGCTTGGGTGTTCCCCACGGCGCGAACGCTGGTGATGACGAGCGATGCGATCACCGGGCCGAAACAGGCACAGGCGGCGGCGGCCGCGATTCTGGCGGGCGACGTGGATGTGATCATCGGCACGCAGATGGTGGCGAAAGGCTGGCATTTTCCGAAGTTGACGATGGTGGGGGTGGTGGATGCCGATCTCGGCCTCGGTGGCGGAGATTTGCGGGCGGGGGAGCGTACCGTGCAGTTATTGCACCAGGTGGCTGGGCGTGCCGGGCGGGCCGCGGTGCCCGGGCAGGTGATGGTGCAGAGCTATGTGCCGGAGCACCCCGTGATCGCCGCAGTTTTGTCCGGCAATTTGCCGGAATTTTTAGTGCAGGAAGCCGCGCAAAGGCAGCCCGGCCATTGGCCGCCTTATGGGCGGTTGGTGGCGTTGATTGTTTCAGCGGCGGATGAGCGGCAGGCTGATGCGGTAGCACGAGCATTGTCCCGCAGTGCGCCGTACATAAAAGGCGTTGACATACTTGGGCCTGCGCCCGCCCCTTTCGCACTGTTGCGTGGGCGATTCCGCAAGCGTTTATTGCTGAAAGCAGATCGGCAGGTTGCCGTACAGGAAATTACCCGCGCCTGGCTGGCGCGAACCGACATCCCGCGCATGGTGCGGGTGGATGTGGATGTCGATCCGGTGTCATTTATGTAACGCGGCGCGGGTGGGC
>JAQNCU010000199.1 GCA_029077775.1 Acidocella sp.
GTTATCGAGACGTCGTCAGCTTTGGGCCGTTACCTGGCAAGCTTCCCCCGCGCCACCGCGCTGCAACTGCAAACCCTCGTGCCGTATGAGGGCGAAGCAGGCATATTTTATATTCGTCACCCGGATGAGCCAACCGGGCGGATTACTTCCGTGACGCTGAAATTTCCGCCCATGGTCACGGGTGATGGCACATCGTCCATTGGCACCTTGATCGCAGCGGATGCGCGGCTTAACGCCATCGGCCACTTGTTGCTCCCGGCCTTGGGCGCCAGAGCCGCTTCTGTGCCCAAACCCGGAGACACAATCCGCCTTGTCTTTGTCGGCAACCACTGTCGCGGCTCGACATTCATAGACGGGCTGGACATCGTAACCCCGGCCCTCGCGGCGCGGATCGAGGATATCGTGCGCGACATGCCGGGGATGTTTTTCACCCGAATCGATCTGCGCTACGAGTCGCTTGAGAGCCTGCGCAACGGCGAGGGCTTCCAGATCATCGAATTCAACGGCAGCGGCTCAGAGGCGACAAATATCTGGGACCCGCGCATGACCATCCGCAAAGCCTATGCGACGCAATTTTTTCACTACGGTGAGTCATTCCGGATCGGCGAGGCCATCCGTCGGCGCGGGGCGCGGCCCACCGGATTTTTCCGGCTCATGGCCCTATGGCGCCAGCAAAAGCACCTCATGGCGGCCTATCCGGCGAATGATTAGCTGGCCCGCTACAACCCCAATTCACGCAACCCCGGATAATCGGCCGGCCGCGCGCCCGGTGCTGCCCAGTTGAATTTTCGGTCGGCCTGCGTGATCCGCACATCGTTGATGCTGGCCTGACGCCACGACATCAGCCCCTCATTTGAGAATTCCCAGTTCTCATTGCCATAGGCGCGCCACCATTGGCCGGCCGCGTCATGAAATTCGTACTGGAAGCGCACCGCGATCTGGTTGGCATGGAACGCCCATAATTCCTTGATCAGTCGGTAATCATGCTCCTTGGCCCATTTGCGCTCCAAAAACGCAATAATAGCATCCCGTCCGGCGAAAAACTCATCGCGATTGCGCCAGCGGCTATCCTCGGTATAGGCCAGCGACACGCGCACTGGGTCCCGGCTGTTCCAGGCATCTTCCGCCATCCGTACTTTCTGTGCGGCGGACACGGCATCGAATGGCGGCAAAGGCGGTCTGACGGCCATATCCTGTCTCCTGCTTGTGCGCCCGGCTTGCTTGTGTGCAGTGCGGAATCGCGTAGATGCCTGTATCCGGCTGCGTGAGCAACCACATACGCCAACAATACCCGGCACGACCCCATCAAACCATTCCCTGTGACAAAGGTCCAATCATGCCCCTCACCCGCCCCGCGCCGCGCAAATTACTGCACCTCAGGGATATCGAGCTTCGCGGCTATGAGCGCGCGGATGGCCTGGTCGATATCGAGGTCCATATGACCGACACCAAATCCTATAGCTGGGCCAACCATGACCGCGGCGACATCGCCTCTGGCGAGGCGCTGCACGATATGTGGATGCGCGTCACGCTCGACCGGGACATGGTCATCCAGCATTGCGAGGCCGCGATGGATGCCACGCCGTACACGATGTGCCCGAATGTCGCGGCGAATTTCGGGCGGCTTGCGGGCCTGACCATCGGCAGGGGGTTCCTGAAGGCCGCGATGCAGCGTGTGGGTGGCGTTGAAGGCTGCACGCATTTACGAGAATTGCTCCAGCCCCTGGCCACGGTCGCGTTCCAGACCCGCTTCTCATTGAGCCACCGGGGCGACGCCCGCCCCAAACAGGACAGCATCCCGCCATCGCTGGTCGATACATGTTATGCCTATGCCGCCAACGGCGTGCTCGCCCAGGGCCATAATCCGCCAGCCTCCGATTAAGCCTGAACGGCCTTGCTGCGCTTATATCCCTATGTTACTGCCCCGCCGTGGCCCGGGGACGGGTCACAAGGCGCGGCGGAATCAGGAATCCAAGAACAGGCGAGCACACCCATTGGTTGATATTGCGACAAAAGCTGAGACGAGATTGTCCGGGCGTTACGCCGCGGCGCTCTATGCGCTTGGCGCGGAGCAGAACACTCTGCCGCAGATTGTCGATCAGATGGCGGCCCTCGGCCATCTGATCTCCGGCAACAAGGACCTCGCGGCACTTATCGCCAACCCATTGACCGACGCCGCCAAGTCCGCACCGGCGATCCGCGCGGCGTTGTCATCGCAGGGGTTTCTGCCGGTCATCATGAATTTCGTGAACGTCGTCATCGCCAATCGCCGTCTCGCGGACCTGCCCGGGCTGATCTCGGGTTTCGCTTCTTATGCCGCACAACAGCGTGGTGAGATCGTGGCAGAAGTCACCTCCGCCCATGCCCTGTCAGACCTCCAACGCGCCCAGCTCAGCGCCCGTCTGACCGAGGCCGGCTATGGCACCATTAAACTCATCGAGCGTCTCGACCCCAGCCTGCTCGGCGGTCTGGTCTTGAAAATCGGCGCCCGGCTTTACGATACCAGCCTTAAATCCCGCCTTAACCGGCTAAATTATTCTCTCAAGGGAGCTGCCTGACATGGAGATCCGCCCAGCCGAAATCTCCGAAATTCTGAAAAGCCAGATCGCGAATTTCGACACCGAGGCCAATGTTGCCGAAACCGGCCAGGTGCTCAGCGTCGGCGACGGCATTGCCCGGATCTTCGGTCTGTCCAACATCATGGCCGGTGAGCTGGTCGAATTTCCCGGCGCCGGGGTAAAGGGCATGGCGCTCAACCTGGAGCAGGACAATGTCGGCGCGGTGATCTTCGGTGACGATACCGCGATCCGCGAGGGCGATGTCGTCAACCGTACCGGCCAGATTGTCGATGTGCCCGTGGGTAAGGGGCTGCTCGGCCGCGTGGTCGATGCGCTGGGCAACCCGATCGACGGCAAAGGCCCGGTGATGTACACCGAGCGCCGTTTGGTAGAGACCAAGGCCCCCGGCATCATCCCGCGCAAATCGGTGCATGAACCGATGCAGACCGGCATCAAATCCATCGACGTGCTGGTCCCCATCGGGCGCGGCCAGCGCGAATTGATCATCGGCGACCGCCAGACCGGCAAAACCGCTCTGATCATCGATACCATCATTAACCAGAAAGCCATCAACGCGCTGGGCGATGAGAGCAAGAAGCTCTATTGCATCTATGTCGCCATCGGCCAGAAACGCTCAACCGTCGCACAGCTTGTCCGCACGCTGGAGGCGCAAGGCGTGATGGAATATTCCATCGTGGTGGCCGCCACGGCGTCTGACCCGGCGCCCATGCAGTATCTCGCCCCCTATACCGGCTGCGCGATGGGCGAATATTTCCGTGACAACGCCATGCACGCGCTCATCGCCTATGATGATCTGTCCAAGCAGGCGGTCGCCTATCGCCAGATGTCGCTGTTGCTGCGCCGCCCGCCAGGGCGCGAGGCTTATCCCGGCGACGTGTTCTATCTGCATTCACGGCTGCTGGAGCGTGCGGCGAAAATGTCGGATGAATTCGGCGCAGGCTCGCTGACCGCACTTCCGGTCATCGAGACCCAGGCGGGTGACGTGTCGGCCTATATCCCCACCAACGTGATCTCGATCACCGATGGTCAGATTTTCCTTGAGACTGAGCTGTTCTTCAAAGGCATCCGCCCGGCGATCAATGTCGGGCTTTCGGTCAGCCGTGTTGGGTCAGCCGCACAGATCAAGGCGATGAAGCAGGTGGCGGGCAAGATCAAGCTCGACCTCGCGCAATACCGGGAAATGGCGGCCTTCGCGCAGTTCTCCTCAGACCTCGACCCGGCCACGCAAAAAATGCTGGCACGCGGCGCACGGCTGACGGAATTGCTCAAGCAGCCGCAATACCAGCCGTTATCGGTCGAGGACCAGGTGATCTCGGTCTTCGCCGGAACCCGCGGATACCTCGATAGCCTTGGCGTCGATATGGTCGGCAAGTTTGAGGCCCATCTGCTCTCCGAGATCAAGGCGCGTGAGCCCGCGATCATCGAGGCGATCAGCCGCGACCAGCAGATCAAGCCGGAGACCGAGAAAAGCCTGATCGCGTTCATCGAGACCTTGCTCCGCACCTTCGGATAAATCCCGATGCCCAGCTTGAAAACCCTCCGCAACCGAATCAACAGCGTGAAATCCACGCAGAAGATCACCAGCGCCATGAAAATGGTCGCCGCCGCGAAACTGCGCCGCGCGCAGGCGCAAGCGGAATCATCACGCCCCTATGCCAGGCGCATGGGCGAGATGATGGCGGCCCTTGCTGCCGGTGCCGCCGAAAACCCGAACGCGCCGGCTTTGCTTGTTGGCAATGGAAAGGCGCAGACGCATTTGCTGCTCGCGATCACCGCTGACCGTGGTCTGGCCGGGGCGTTTAGCGCGAATATCGGCAAACATGTCCGTACCCAGACACTGGCGCTGGAAGCCCAGGGCAAAACCGTGAAAATCTTCGCCCTGGGCCGCAAGGGAAATGATTATTTCAAGCGCGAACTCATGGACCGGATTGCCGGGCACAAGAATTTCGTCGGCAAAAAAACCGTCGAATTCGCCGACGCCGAGGCCATCGCCGCGCAGATCATCGCCATGTTCCGCGATGGCGGTTTCGATGTCTGCACCTTGGTGTTCAACCGGTTCCATTCCGTGATGCTGCAAAAAGTCACTGAGACCCCGCTGATCCCGGCGGCCACCCCGGTTGCCAATGACAACCCGCCGACCGAGACCTACGAGATCGAACCCGATGACGGCACCTTGCTGGACCGTTTGCTGCCGCGCAATCTGGCCGTTCAGATTTATGCGGCATTGCTGGAAAATGCCGCCGGTTTTTATGCCAGCCAGATGACCGCGATGGACAGCGCCACACGTAACGCGGGCGAGATGATCAAAAAACTCTCGTTGAACTACAACCGCGCGCGTCAGGCCAACATCACCAAAGAACTTATCGAGATCATCTCCGGCGCCGAAGCCGTTTGAACAGAGAGAGATACCATGGCAAGCAACAACACCGGTCGCATCACACAGGTTCTGGGCGCCGTCGTCGACGTTCAGTTCGAGGGCGCGCTGCCCTATATCCAAAACGCCCTGACCACCCGGATCGGTGAGCGGACCCTGGTTCTTGAAGTCGCGCAGGAAATTGGTGAGCGCACCGTGCGTTGCATCGCCATGGACACGACCGACGGTATGGTCCGTGGCGCTGAGGTCACCGATACCGGGGCCGCCATCTCGGTCCCCGTCGGCCCTGGCACGCTGGGGCGCATCTTGAATGTTATCGGTGAGCCGATCGATGAGCGCGGGCCCGTGGTTGCGGCCTCCATGATGCCAATCCACCGCCCTGCCCCGAGCTTCGATGAGCAATCCGCCTCGGCTGAAATCCTGGTGACCGGCATCAAGGTGGTCGACCTCCTCGCCCCCTACCTCAAAGGCGGTAAAACCGGCCTGTTCGGCGGGGCTGGCGTGGGCAAGACCGTGCTGATTCAGGAATTGATCAACAACATCGCCAAAGGCCATGGCGGCGTGTCGGTGTTTGCAGGCGTGGGGGAGCGTACGCGCGAGGGCAATGACCTCTACCATGAAATGATCGATGCCGGCGTGATCAAGCTGAATGACGGCAACACCGATGGCTCGAAAGTCGCGCTCGTATATGGCCAGATGAACGAGCCGCCCGGCGCCCGCGCCCGCGTTGCCCTCTCGGGCGTGACGATGGCGGAATATTTCCGCGATGTCGAAGGCCAGGATGTGCTGTTCTTCGTCGATAACATCTTCCGCTTCACCCAGGCGGGCGCTGAGATGTCAGCCTTGCTCGGGCGCATCCCCTCAGCC
>JAQNCU010000003.1 GCA_029077775.1 Acidocella sp.
CCGAAGTGGAAACGCTTTTAATGTTTTTTAGATAAGAATATAACCGAAAGATCCTGCGGGATCAATGCGAGATAAATTTCTGCCTGGTTTATTATATAGCGCAGCGGCAGCCTCACTTGTTTTCACATCGGCATGGACGTTACCTGCAATCCCATATGATACGACAGAGTGCTGTGCCGAAAATTGCAAAGTCAAGATCCGGTCGTCTCTCATTTTGAGTATCCCAAGAATGAGACGGGGCTAACGTAATATTTTACGCTCAGATGCCTTATGCTTTGCCCAAAGCGTAGGAGAATGCCATGCGAGTTCGAGTTAACCTTTTTTGATGAGACGTTAACTGACTGCTATGAGTTTGATCTACCCGCCAACGGTGATCTTGCTTTTAATGCGTTTGCCGATGGCGTTAATGCGGCTTTCAAAAAGTTCCGCAGCTCTTGGTCCGATATTTCGTTGCTTTCGGATGGCACCAACATCATGATCTAAAAAGCATAAACATGCCTCAAAGCCCCAAAGGGGAGAACCGCCCCGCGGACGTGATCGGCAATGCCGTAAAGGTCATGCGGAGTGCTACCGGCGAAGAGGAGGAGGTCATCATCCCGGCCAGCGCAGCCGCCACGCTAGGCAACCTTGGTGGCGCTGCTCGGGCTCAATGATGCGGGCCAGAGGACCTTCTAATTGATTGAAGGTTATTCTATGTTTTGTGTATGATGTCAGATCAAAACCCACCACTCGTCACGGTTCTCATGCCGACCTACAACTCCGAGCTATATTTGGCGGAGGCCATTCGGAGCATCCTTGAGCAAAGCTGGAGAGACCTGGAACTGGTCGTTCTGGATGGCGGATCGATTGACGCCACCGCCGATATTGTTAGGGCGCTTGCACGTCGGGACCCACGGCTAAGTATCGAGATTTCTCCAGGCTTACATCCCACGAAAAGGGTCGATACGTTCATACGTAGCGCGCGTTCAAGGTTGATAGCATTGCAGCATTCCGATGATATTAGTTATCGCCACCGAATTTCCTGGCAGGTAGAAGCCTTTAAAGACATCCCAGATTTAGGTGTTTGCAGCGGCATGTATCGATCATTTTACCATGACCGTACAGCGTGCCCAAAAATGGAAGGCATTCACATACATCAAAAACCGGAAACTCACGACGAAATCAAGGCCCAGCTGCCTTTCTGGTGGGTAATGCACTCCTCAACTCTTATGATTGACCGGGAAAAAGGGATCGCCGCAGGATTAAAATTCTCGAACGAATTTGAATTTTGTAATGATTATTGGCAATCTGTGGAGAATATTCAAAAACTTAAATATCACAATATTCAAAAAGAACTAGCAGCATACAGAATACATTTGGAAAGTGATGCTGCACAGAATTCAGATAAAATGAAAATTGAGTTTTTAAGACTTAAACAAAAAATTTTAGACAATTTTGGCTTCTCCTACACCGACGATGAGTTGGCGATCCATGTTGGTTTGGATCTGCTGCCGGAGAATCGGGTTCGCGCTAGGACGATAGCCGAATTTGATGCTACCGAGGCGTGGCTCGAAAATCTTCGTGTTCAGAATCAAGACAAGAAGATTTTTGACGCGATAATTTTTTCAACTTTAATTTCAGATCTAGTTCGCCAGTTAAACATTTTGAAACATGCTGCGTTCCCGGAAATTCAGCTAGCCGCGCGCTATTCAGCGTCCGAGCGGCAGCGAGAGTTACTTGAAATAAAACTAGACGCCGCTGAAACGGAATTGGCCATCGTTTCATCCCGCCTGGATTTTATGTTATCAGAACTTAGCGCAGTGTTTGAGTCTAGATCCTGGCGGCTAACGAAGCCTGTTCGGAAAAGCCTTGCTTGGTTGCGGCGTGTCACTCTTGGCCAATAAACTGTTTTGGGATCAATTTCTGGGAAACAAAACAAACCCACAACGCGGTCAGCCATCCCACGCGCTGCCTGACGGGCCGTCAGAAAAAACAATGTCACGCTCATCTCCTTCGTGTTAATAAAAAATAAACCTGATGCGCCGCTTGAACCGCCCCGGCTTTCCAGCTATCCGATTCAGACAATTCCGGCTTCTATTCGCGCGCCGTATTTGATTTCGTGATATAGCTGAAGACCACGTGAGAGTGTGGTGGAGCCATGTTTGCCATAATAGCCGTTCCAGGCACCGAAGCGGGCGATTACCCATGAGGCAAAAGCAAGTGTATCGGGCGGATGTGGATTTTTCTGACGCTCAGTCGGGGCTTTGCCTTCGTAGTTCTTGCAAATGGCAATAAGTAACGTTTGTCATCAGGACCAATGGCGTCGGCCAATGGCTAACCGGAAGGATTGTCGCGGGCGCGCAGCATCTGGGTGACAGTCACGGCGGCTATGGCGGCCAGGGCAACGAAGTTCATGAAGCCTGAGGGATACGCTCATCCTTGCATCCTCAACCTTGAAGCCCGCCGATTTAAGGGTACGGAAATAGTCCTAAATGATCCGGCACTTGCGGTAAGAATCCAGCATCAGACGGGCCGCGCCAAAGTCTTCGATGACATGGCTGGTAAGCACTAAATACCGATCAATTGTTCTCCTACCTCACTATGATCGAAGGTTTGAAGCTTGCAGCGCTGACTTTTATCAAAGATGTTAAACAACGTGCCTGCTGCGCCGGGTCGTTTTCGTAATGCAGGTCCCAGACCCCGGACGAAGTTTCAATCCGTATACAGGTAACCGGATGATTTTTGGTGGGAACCACGCCGTTTTCCGATTCTGTATGTCACATCGATAGCTTGGTATGAAATGAAACGTTGCTCTGCCTTCAGGCTGATTTGCAGAATCGCATAGTTGATCGAAGAATTGCCGAGCGATAACGGATTTGTGATCACAAACCTGCGAATAAATCTCCAGTCAGCTCGGTCTTATTCAGTGCTGAACAAAAAACCAGGAGATTGCCATGAATGATCAAGACTCCCCCGAAAACCCAACACGTCGCTCGGCGCTCGCTTGTGCTGGCTGGATCGGCACCGGCGTTGTCTGGTCGTTGATTGGCGGCATACCACGCACCGCCGGGCTAATAGGCACCGCCGAGGCTGCCACGCCGACCGGTTTCACATTTCTGCAAATGAGCGATAATCACATCGGATTCAAAGCCGGTCCCTATCAAGATGTGGCTGGCACGCTGGACTCCGCTATCAAGGTTGCCAAGGGCCTGCCGACCCCGCCTGCGTTCATGCTTCATACCGGCGATATCAGCCATTTATCAAAGCCAGATCAATTCGCCACAGCTGATCAAATCAACGCGGGGGCGGGCCTGGACATTCATCATGTTCCCGGTGAGCACGACATGCTCGACCCAGGCAAAAAACTCTATCTCGCCCGCTATGGCAAAGGCACCAAGGGGATGGGCTGGTATAGTTTCGATGCTGGTGGGGTGCATTTCATCGGCCTCGTCAATGTTACTGACACAACATCCGATGGTTTATGGCTGCTCGGATCTGAGCAAATAAAGTGGCTGGCGGATGATCTGCGCGCGGTTGCATCCTCAACGCCGCTTGTTGTGTTCGCGCATGTTCCGCTCTGGACGGTGTACCAGAAATGGGGCTGGGGCACGGCGGACGCGCCGCCGGCATTCGCGCTGATGCGGCGGTTCGCCTCGGTCACGGTGCTGAACGGGCATATCCACCAGATTTTACAAAAAACCGAAGGCCAAGCCATCTTCCACACCGCCCTGTCAACGTCGTTCCCTCAGCCTGCACCTGGCGCCGCGCCGCATCCGGGCCCGATCATCTCGTTGCCCGCAGGTGAGATCGGTGGCTATCTCGGCCTCAGAACTGTCGCGTTCCGGCCAACGCATGCGCGTCTCGCCGCAACCGATTACACGCTGGAAAGTTGACACCGCCATGCGCAAATACTTGGCACTTTCCCTGTTGGTTTTTATCGCGCCATCGGCGTATGCCGCAAACCTAAAGGTTGTCATCGACAATTATGCGTTTGCACCCACGATTATGCACGTTCATCCGGGCGATAAAATCACCTGGATAAACGATGATGATGTCGCGCACACCGTCACCTCAAACCAGGGGGCGGTCCTCGCATCAGGGACGATCGATCCCGGCCAGAGCTGGTCTTTTGTGGTCTCCACACCTGGGGATTACGCCTATCATTGCGCGATCCATCCAGAGATGCGAGGTGAGATCGACGTAAAATAAATCCGAGAAAGCGTTCCGGGGAGGCGAATTCGGACACTCACATTACCACGGAGGATCATCGTACAGCAGCATTTCGCACGCTCGCCTTGCCCCTGCTCGATGATCTCTACCGGCTTGCACGTGGTTTGGCCGGTAGCCGATCAGCCGCTGACGATCTCGTGCAGGAATGTTTTCTGCGCGGACTGCGCTATTTCGATAGCTGGCATGGCGAGGATCTGCGTGCCTGGATGGCAGCGATCATGCGAAACATTCATCGTGACCGGATCGGGCTGCCTAACATGACGGATGAAAATCTCGAGTATATCGCAGATCCCGCGCCCGACCCGGAGCAAGTGGCGATGTCTGACGATCACGCGCAGCGATTACGCACCCTTCTCGCGCATTTACCCGAGGCTCTGCGCGAAGTTTTGGTGCTCCGCGAATATGGCAATCTGAGCTACGAACAGATCGCCCAGGCTCTCGCCATCCCGCAGGGTACGGTTATGTCGCGTCTGGCGCGCGCGCGGGAGAGGCTGCGCGCGGGCTGGCTCGCCACCCACGGCGCCGGGCCATGACCGATTGCACCGCGCGTGCGGCCGAACTGAACGCCTGGCTCGACGGCGAATTATCGCCGGGCGATGCCGCATCGCTGGCCCGCCATGTCGCTATTTGCCCCGCCTGCGCGGCGCATTTGAGCGAACTCGCAGATCTGCGCGCAAGGCTTGCCCAACTCGTCGCGCCGCAGCCGGCACCGGCGGCTTTGCGCCACGTTATCGAAACCCGGCTGACGCCACGCCGCCTGCCTTATCAATGGCGCCGACGGTGGGTCTGGGCTGGCGCCGGGCTGGCACTCGCGGCGAGCCTGGTTCTTATCATGTTTCCGCGCCACAATCATGAAACGAAAGAATTCGCCGCCGTGCGCGCGGCCGCGTTACGGCCAGACATTGCCGCCTTGGCGGCACCCGCCCCCCCTGCCGCACTCAGCGCCGATGGCTTTCGCCTGGTCGCCTCGCGTGAGGACCGGGTCGCTGGCCATAGTGCCATCGTGCAGACCTATGTCGCCGCGGGACAATCGGTCACCTTGTGCATCTGGCCTGCCAATGGCGAGCCCGCGCATAAACCGCTTCAGGCACATTTCCGGGGTGCCGCGATCACTTATTGGAATAACGGCACCAACGAGTTCTGGGCGACGAGTTTCGGGGCCACACCGGTGCTCGGCAGATTTGTACGTGCCTATCGCGACACGCCGTAGGGGAGGTTACCAGCAGCTTGCCGCTGATATATCCGGGACCGTTATCAACACGAACGCCGTCAGACCCACCATATCGGATGATACCGTTCAGGCAGAGGATTACGCGCGTGACCGACAAGGACACGCAACCACGGCCCATGATCACGAAGTCAAATGAGCCATGATGGTTAGAAGGACGGGCGTTTAGGTTTGTTGAGATGCGATATGGGGCGGTTTGGCTCTGGCTATCAGAAATGTGCCTGCGGCAAAAATACCCATGAACACGGCTACCACGAGGAATGTGTCATGCAAGCCATAAGCTTTTGTTATCGGACCGAATATGAATGGATTCAAAAATGCGCCGAGGAAATTGAAAGCGCCCAGGAGACCGATCGATTTGGCTCGTGCGTGGGCCGTCGTTTTTAACATCACGGCGTGGTACGGGTATGGCACAGCAATCCCGACATAGGCGCCCAGCAATGCCGCGCCGGCGAAGGCCATTGTCAGCGAGGATGCTAAGCCGATTAATGAGAGCCCTGCACAGCACGAGGTAAAGCCCAACGCCAATGTGTTTTGTAGACCAAGCCGATGCTCCAGTTGACCAAAACTCAAGCCAGACAGAACCGCGAAGACGGTAATCGTGCCCATCACGAACGAGATGGTGGTTGAGGTGGAAATACCGTCTTGCGGGAGCAGGAACGCAAGTTGTGTTGAACCCATGAACATGACGAGGCTGAGCAGGGACGTGAGCACGAAAAGCGGAAAGATTTTGACCCATGATTGGCGCTCCGAATTGGCGCCAGAAACTTGCCGAGGAATCTCGCGGATGCCAAAATAAGCAAGTAGAAGACCCAGCAGGCCGAAAACTGGAAATTGAATAAAGGCCGCGCGCCACCCAAATGACTGTGCTAAAATGCCTCCCAGAAGCAGGCTTATCAATGATGCCGCCGCACCCATCGCCCCGGCGGTCCCGATGACCTTTGCGCGTTCATCGTCGCGAAATAAAATCGACATCATGGTCACGCAGGCCGTAACTAGGCAGGCTACGGAGACGCCATTGATAACCCGGCTGGCCAGAAGTGCCACAGGGTTGGATAAAAACAGACCTCCAATTCCAGTGATCCCGAATAACGCAAGCATAGCTAACATGGTGATGCGGGAGCCGACCATGTCGACGATTTTGCCACTGAGGAACGATCCGGCCACGACACCGAGCGCTGCTATCGTGACTGTCTGCTGCGCGATCTCCATGCCATGGCCAGTTGCGTTGAAGCTTTTTGCCATCTCAGGAAGGCCGGGCGTGAACGCGGTGAATGTCATGCCCTGTGCGGCGTGGCCAAGCATAAGGGCTGAAAACGCGATGAAGCCGACCTTTTCAGGTGCGTATGGTCGTGGCCGTTTCATGGTTTCTCCGAGAAATTGTTAACCATACAACGCACGGCGCAGCGCGTTGCGGCTGTGGCTTTCGGCCGCTATCGATGTGCGTGCCGTTAAGGCTTGCTGAAACCCGTGGACGGCGCCCGGGTAGACATGGAGTTCAACCGGCACACCCGCCCTGGTGAGCCGCCGTGCATAGTCCAGATTTTCTTCCAGGAACAAATCGAGCGCACCAACCGCGATATAAGCGGGCGGCAGGCCAGCCAGATCCATGGCTCTCGCCGCGGCGGCGTAAATCGACACATCCGCCCCGCCAGGCGGCGCGCCGAGCAGGCTCGACCAGCCAAATATGTTGCTGGCCCGGGTCCAGATGAATTCGCCGGTGAATGGGTGCGGGTCTGGCAACAAGCAGGTGCGGTCGTCGATTGCCGGGTAGATCAGGTGTTGAAATGCCAGTGGTACCTGGCCCCGGTCGCGTGTGAGCAAAGCGAGGGAGGCCGCAAGGCCGCCGCCGGCACTCTCGCCCATCACGCCAAGGCGGGCCGGGTCGATGGCCAGAACCATGGCATTTGCGTGCAGCCAAGCCAGGGCGGCGTAACAATCTTCGATGGCGGCGGGGAACGGCGATTCCGGGGCCAGACGGTATTCGACGGCGAACAAGGCACAGCCGAGATCGGCCACGGTCTGACGATGCGCATTGTCCATCATTTTTGGCGAGCCGACGACATAACCGCCACCATGGATATGCAAAATTGCGGGCAGAACCGATGAAGCGTTCATCGGTCGATAGGCAAAAACGCGCAGGGCAGGGGTTCTGGCGGTGGCGGGCACATCGATTGTCTCCAGTACAACCGGTAGATCGGGCGTCGGAAGCTCCGCCAATTGTGCCTCGATACCGGCGCGAACCATGGGGAGGTTGGCGGCCGACAGATCAAATGTTGGCATAAGATCTAGCGCAGGCTGTAACTCGGGGTCGATCAAGTGGGCACTGCGCATGGGTGGCCTCGCTGGGTTGGCTTTCTGGATCTTCAGATCACGAAGAATCGCGGGTCGGGTCGGTCGCCATGCAAGGCATCGATGACGGCGGCGCGTCGCGCGATCACCATCCGTGCTGCGGCGACGCCTTTGTCGGTCAGTTCACCATTATCGATAGACGGGGCTTCAATTTCCAGCGCGAGCCTCACGATCCGCTCAGAGCTGCCGCGCGCATCACGCGCGAGAGCTTGCAGCCGTTCGATAATCCAACCGCGCAATTCAGGAGCGAACAGAATATCCGTGTCGTCATACGACTCGCCGGCCAGTTGGCGTATGAACGCCATGTCTGGAAAACCAATGGCGCCAAGATCGTCGCGGTTCGGGCCCGTGATCACGGCATCCTTCAAAAGCGGCGCGAGGGCGTTGATAAGATGGGTGCGTAGCTTTGGTGCCTGAACCCAGGTGCCGGAACTGAGCTTGAAATTATCGGAAATTCGACCGTCGAAGAGCAACCCGTGCGCGAAATTTTCAGGCTGCACGGGCTTCACGGCATCACCCGTGAGGAAAAACCCGTTTTCATCGAAGGCTGCCGCGGTAAGATCCGGTCGGCGCCAATAGCCAGGTGTGATGCAGGGGCCCCGTAGCCGAAGTTCCCAGGTGCCTTGTGTGGGAACGAGTTTTGCCTGTACGTCAGCCAAAGGCAGGCCAGCTTCAGGCTGGCGGTGTTGCTCCCAACTGCTTTGCACAGGGGTCGGGCCGCATTCGGTTGAGCCAAGGCCGGACACGATCAGAATGCGGGTGCCGGTTGCGGCGACAGCCAGATCATCCAGCCCGCGCCACAGGTGCAAAGGCAGCACCGCACCGCCATACTGGATAAGTTTCAGCCGCGAGAAAAATAATTGCCTGAAACCGGTGTTGCTGGCCAGTTGGGCGATCAGCCCCGTGAATCCGCCAGGGGTATTGAGGTAAAAACTTGGCGGATGTTCACTTAGCAAAGCAACGCTGCGCGCGATGTTACCGTCACCGGGAATCGCCGGGTCGATATGGAATGTGCCACCGCACCACAGGGCAAAGCCGAAATTATTGTTGCCGCCAAATGTGTGGTGCCAGGGCAACCAGTCCACCATTACCGGTGGCTCTTCAAGCATGAACGCGTAGGCCTGGGCGTTTTGCTGGCGGTTGGCCGCCAACATGCCGTGCGGTTGGATCACTGGTTTGGGCGCGCCGCTGGAGCCCGAAGTGAACAGGATTTTGGCCACAGTATCGCCGGTAACCGCAGCATTGGCGGCGGCCTCGCGCGGCCCAAAAGGGGTTGCGCGCAGAGATGCGAGGGATATGGTCTCGCGATCTGGTACACCAGCCCCTGATGAGATGACGGGGAGGTTGGCGGGAAAAGCGCCAGCGACAGCGGCACCGTAACGGTTGCCATCCGCGATATAAAGCCCGCCTGGCCCAAGCGCCGCGAACACCGCTTGTAGTTTTGAATATTCGGTGGCCTTTAACGCGTAAGCTGGTGAAATGGGCGAGGCTGGGATGCCAACCCAAAGTGCCGCGAGCGTCACCATCGCGCAATCTATGCTGTTTTCCGCCAGAATGGCCAATGGTTTGTCTTGGTCCAGACCAAGCGCCAGAAGGCCCTCGCCGATATGGCGAACCGCATCGAGGGTCTCGGCGTAGGTTATGGCGCGCCGCTTATCATCGCCATCAGGTTCGGTCAGAAGAACGCGGTCTGGAACGGCGGCTGCCCAATCGCGCAATTTGATGTTCCAGCTTTCCGGATAATCAGCGAGTTTGGCTGTCGATTCCAAAAAAATCGCGCCATCCGCCCGCGTGGTGGCAATGGCGGCGCGTGGTGCCATGCGCACGGGCCGCGTCGGGAATACGGCGCTGTCACTGACATCGTCCGAATGCACGGGAATTATCATGATTGGTTGCGCGATCAGCGCCAGTATTGCGAGAGCATTGGTAACAGGTAACGCAATATTATATCCCGGACCAGTTGGGATATCGTTCATCGCATGGCCGATTATGAACGTATGGTTTTGGGTATGACAAACCCGGCAGACGAAAATTCAAAGGTAAATCAGGCCGCCAAGACAGGTGGAATGGCGGCCAAAGCCGGCTCCAGAAACTGTTTGACCCGCCGCAACTCTTCGCCGACCTCATGCAGCCTCTGGTTCGTCCAGCGCGTCGTGAGCCCACCGGCGCTCAGCGCCCAGGCTCTGATGTCGTCACCTTCAGCAAAAATGAGCGGCACCGCGACGCCGACATATTGGCCCTCTAACATCGCCTGGTGGATGACGTACCCGAATTTATCGTATTCCTGTTGCGCGCGGGCCATGCGATCAACGCGGCGCGGCCAGGAGGCTGGCCGATGCGCGTGGAGCTGTTGTCTGATCACGTCCCGCGCCTGGGCTGGTAGTGCCGCCAGAACCGCGAGGCCGGAGGGTACCGAGGTCATTAATGTGCGTCCGCCGATCGGTTGGTTGAGCAGAACGACCTCCCCATCGCAGCGTTGAACGGAGATCATTTCCATTGCCTGCCACACAGTCAATGTGGTGCTGGCTTTGGTCTGGTGTGTAATCTGTTGCATGTAGGGTAAAACGACCGCCGGAAAGCTCATGCCCTCCATCGCGGCATATCCGAGCGTCAAGGCAGGGGCACCGATTTTCAGGCCCGCCCCGTGGAGCGCCTGAACCAAAAAACCGCAGGCCACCAGCGTGTGGGAAAGCCGCCACGCCGTGGGTTGGTTGAGGCCGGTACGGCGAGCAATCTCTGAAACGGTCAATTCCATGCCGGGGCGGTCAAAGCAGCGCAAAATATCAAGCCCGCGGGCCAACGCCGTGACGAAATTCCGGTCATCCATCGCGAGACCTTTGTTAGACGATACTGGAAATTGAGTTGACATTTTCGACCATCGGTGTAGTTTTGTGTATATGCTATACGCATAGTGAATAGTTAACAACCTGTCAACAGGCTATTTGTTGAAGCTGGAATTGGAGGAATAAAGCGATGGATAGTTACGATGGTTCGATTAAGGCTGTGCCCTGGCCCAATAGCCGGGAGATCGTTGACCAGGGCTGGCGGCCGCCCGCTGGCACTCGTATTATTTCGGTCGATGACCACGGGATGGAGGAAATGCATCTTTGGGAAAATCGCTTAAAGGGTGCCGATAAGGACCGCGCGCCGAAATTATGGGTCGATGAGACTGGCCGTTTCCATATGGAAGTGGACGGCCTGAGTTACGACACCCCGGGCCTCGATTCAGAGCTGGGCGAGGGCCGCAAAGGCATGTGGGACCGCGAGGCAAGGCTTGCCGATATGGACGCTGAGGGCATTGAGTCCTCATTGTTCTTCCATTCTCGCGCAATGTCGTTGATCCGAATGGAGGACAAAGCGTTTTTTGGCCGCTGTATGGATGTCTATAATGAGTGGCTGGCGGAATATTGTTCGCTGAGCCCGAACCGGCTTGTCGGCGTGGGCATTCTGCCGACGATTTTTGAGCCCGAGGCGTCGCGTGACTATATGCAAAAGCTGAAGGCGCTCGGCGTGAAGGCGATTGAGATCCCGTCGGCTCCTAAAAATGTGCCGTATAACTCCTCCAAAATGGAACCGCTCTGGAGTGCCATCGAGGAAAGCGGCATCCCCGTGATGTTTCATATTGGGGCCTATCTGGAGTTCCGGGGTGCTGGTGCGATTGGTGCCAATTTGACCAAGAATCTCGGGCCTTATCGTCCACTTTGGTCTCTTTTGGCCTTTAGCGGGATACTTGAGCGCCATCCGGGCTTGAAGGTCGTGTTCTGTGAGGGTGGCTTCGGCTGGGTGCCATGGACGCTGCAGGACGCAGACCGGGTGTACCAACTCTACGAGACGGAAATGAAGCCAAAATTGGCGAAGCTTCCCAGTTATTATTTCCGTCGCCAATGCTATGCGGCGATCATGCAGGATGATGTCGGCCTCAAACTTGCGGGCGAGTATGATCTCACGGATAATCTGCTCTTCTCCGTTGATTACCCGCACGCTGAGAGCGTATTTGGCAATACGCGACAGGAAGTTCAGAAGATTTTTGAGGTGCTTGGTCCGGAAAATGGTGCCAAGGTTGTTGGCGGCAATGCCGCCAAGCTCTGGAATATCTGAATAATAATCGTTGCGGTACAATAGCTTATGCCGGATTTCCCGGCATAAGCTATTATCCTGAGGTATCGCGGCTGCGATTTTGGTTGTGGGTTACGATGTGATCCCTGGCACGGCATGAAATTCCTTAGCTATCGGTGTAGCGTTTGCGGGGTTAAATATCCGCGATCGAGTTTAAATGCAGCGAGGAGTGAAAATGTCCGAAGCAATGGCATTGGCGGCGAAACCGGACCATGTCCCGGCCGACCGGGTGATCGATTTCAATATCTATGGCGTGCCAGAGCAAGGCAAGGACTACCAGGAACGCTGGGTGGAGATACGAGACCGGGCGCCTGACGTATTCTGGACACCGCGTAATGGCGGGCACTGGGTTGCAACCCGTGCCCCTGATATCGAAACGGTACAGCTGAAACACGAAATTTTTTCGCACGAAATTATTAGCCTGCCGCGCGAGACGAATATCCCCATCATTCCGTTAACGCTTGACCCACCGCAACATGGCCCCATCCGCCGGTTGATCAACCCAGCCTTTGTGCCGCGTGCGGTAACTGTGCTGGAGGAGAAGGCGCGGAAGGTCACGATTCAGTTGATTGAGGGATTCGCCGATAAAGGCGAATGCGAATTCATAGAGGATTTTGCAAAAATTCTTCCTATTACTATATTTATGAGCATGGTTGATGTGCCCGAAATCGACCGTGAAAAATTAATGGCGTGGACTGAGGTGATGACTCGCTCGCCGGACATTGCGGCACGTCAGCAGGCGACAGCTGGAATGGCCGGATATATCGGACAATTTTTAGGTCAGCGGATGCAAAATCCAGGCGAGGATGTGCTCAGCAAAATCGGCCAGGGCGAAGTCGAAGGGCGTCGACTTTCGATGGAAGAAATGCTCAGCATCAGCATGTTGTTGTTGTTTGGCGGGCTAGACACTGTGGCATCGATGCTGGGATTCATCGCGCGCTTTCTTGCCATGCATCCCGGTCACGTGGCTCAGCTTCGTGAATCTCCTGAGCTAATACCACAGGCCATTGAAGAATTGTTGCGCCGACACGGCATTGCGAGCACGGCGCGATTGGTGAAAGCCGATGTCAAGCTTGGTGGTGTTGAACTGCGCGAAGATGATATGATCTTGATCCCCACCTGTCTCGTCGGGCTTGATGACAGAGCGGTCGATGAACCAATGCGCGTGGATTTCATGCGTCAGCCAATCAAGCATGCAGCGTTCGGCAACGGGCCTCATAATTGCCCTGGGGCTATTTTGGCACGCCGCGAAATCAGGGTGTTTCTCGAAGAATGGCTTAAGCGAATCCCTGAATTTCACATCAAAAAAGGCACGATTCCCGTGATCGAATCCGGCATGGTTGGCGGCATGGTGAGGCTGGAACTGGCTTGGTGACCGCTGATTTTTTGCTGCACACAAAATGCGGGCCCCTCGTGGGCGTTACATCTGACACGGTTGGTATTTTTAAAAATATACCCTACGCGCATCCACCAGTCGGTGAACGCCGTTTCAAGCCCCCACAGAAATTGGAACCGTGGCCGGGCACGCGGGACGCGAAAGCCTTTGGCGCCGCGCCAATGCAGTTGGAAGTGCCGATGGTTGGTAAGATCGGCCCAATGTCGGAAGATTGCCTGACGCTGAACATATGGGCACCGAAAACACCGGGTCCTCATCCGGTGATGTTTTGGATTTTTGGCGGGGCGAATATTCTCGGGTCCGCCAGCCAACCGATTTATGATGGCACTTATTATGCTGAAAACGGGATCGTGTTTGTCAGTGTCAATTACAGGTTGGGTGTATTGGGCTGTCTGGAGCTCGGCACCATCATTCCTGAACTGGCGGGATCAAGCCTCAATGGATTGCGAGATCTGGTGGCGGCCCTTGAATGGGTGCATGACAACATAGGCTCATTTGGCGGTGACCCTGCGATGGTTACAATCATGGGTCAGTCAGCCGGGGCAAAAAACGTCTGTGCATTGATGGCGATACCGGCGGTGCAGGGGCTGTTCCATCGCGCTGTTGTGCAGAGTGGCGGTGGCCATACCGTATACGTATCATCCGATGAATCGGCGCCGGTGGCCAACGCATTTCTCGCGGCGGCAGATCTGACAAATGAGAGCGCGGACCAGTTGGTAACATTGCCCATAGATGCCTTGATGGCGGCCCAGGGTAAGCTGCTGCAAAGTTTTCCAAAGGGGTTTTTATTCCGCCCGACGGTCGATGGTTCATTTCTGCCGCGCCGACCGATCGATGCTGTGCGCGCGGGTGCCTCGCGAAATGTCGCTTTGCTGATCGGAACGTGCCGCGACGAGGCCATCACGTTGTTTCAAGGTCCACCTGAATTGCCATTTGAAGGCCGTCAGATCGCCAATATCTCTCTGGGTGAGATGCAGGCCATGGACGCATTATATGGCAAGGCATTTCCCCAACTAGGCACGGCAGAGTGGCATATAAATGTTCTGACGGCGGAGGAATATTGGGTGCCTTCGGTTGAATTCGCGCAGGCTCACGCGGCTACGGGTGGGAACACTTATATGTATCGCTTTGATCATAAATCGGTCTCGGGGCGGTTGACGGGTTACGCCGGGCATGGAGCGGATTTGTCCTATACCTGGTCCCCACTATCCGCAGACCCTTTCCTTCAGTTTTTCGGCGCCGTTAACGAAGCATTGCGGCAAAAAATGTTGGCGATGTGGTGTAGCTGGATCAAGACCGGCGCGGCGGAAATCGCGGATGTACCACATTGGAACCCCTACGAAGCCGTGTCCCGGTGGACCATGCGGTTGGACCAGAAATGTGAGATGATTGCCGACCCCGTGCGCGAGGAGCGCAATCTATGGAACGGTGTTCTATAGGCTGATCCCGCGGCCTGCATTTTTGTTGTGTCACAAAAGGCCGCGTTCTTCCGCCGTGGTGGTTGCGGTGTCAACGCCAATGGCGCGCAGTGCGTCTATTGTGGCGCTCAGCGCGGTTGAAGTGGCCGGAAAGCCGACATAGGGGTAGGCTTGAATTAAGATCTCTTCGATGTCCTTTGGTGTCAGCCCGTTATTGACCCCAAACTTCACGTGGTTTTTCAGCTCGGCCGGTTGCCCCTGGGCGATAAGGATGGCGATAACGATCAGGCTACGGTCGCGCAATGTCAGGCCAGGACGGGACCAGACATCGGCGAAAGCATGCTCCATGGCGAAGCCTGCGATCGGCGCCCCGAAACCGCCTGCGCGCTCAGCCCCCTCCATTGCATCGGCAAAGCCAGGGCCCATCATTTTTTCCATCAGGGCGCGGGCGGCGGCACGCTTATCGGTCATGATATTTCCCCATAATTTATTGATTACGTTTTTAGGGATGCCTGGTAGCCGGTACAATCGCACGGGACGCCGCATAGGATGCCATCGGATTTGCGATGCCTTATACCAATCCGCGAAGACAGTGACACATTCAAGGAAGCAGCCGCTTTTTTGAAAAAAAGCGGCGCAAAAAACTTTTGTTATGCCGGTGCCGGGTTTCTGGAACCCCAATGGCCCAGATTAATAATGTTTTTTTGCTTCTTTTTGTTCACAAAAAGAAGCGCTTGCTGCCCGCCGAGAATCATTCTTTAGGCCAGCTGGTATTAAGCCACCATCTCTCTTCATTCCGCTGGCTGCACTGGCCTGAGCGGCCGGAAAGGTGCATTCTGTGCCCCATATAGGCTCGGCGCTATCGAGCACGCTGGGGAGGATACGGCATGGCACGGTTTCTGAAATCGACGACGGCAATTACCTTCGAGGTTGCGGGGGCCGTCGCGCACGTGACATTGAACCGCCCGCAAACCCATAATGCGCTGACGATGCAAATGTTAGATGAGCTAAACCAGGCATTTCTTGAGGCCGATGCCAGAACCGATGTGAACGTCATATTGTTGGCCGGTGCTGGTAAGTCCTTTTGCGCGGGGTATGATCTGGGCGATGCCTATAGCGGCAAGGAGGTCACAGCGGAGGGTGAAGAAATACCCTATCGTTCGACCGCGGCATCGATCGACGATGATTGTTGGTCTATGGAGGGCATGCAGCGCAAGCTGGGGGTGATTTTCCAAATACATAAGCCCGTAGTGGCAAAACTACACGGAAATTGTCTGGCAGGTGGTACGGATATCGCGCTTGCCTGTGACATCGTTGTCGCCGCCGAAGATTGTAAAATCGGCTTCCCAGCCACCCGTGCAAATGGCACGCCGCCTGCGAATATGTGGCTCTACCACTGCGGCCCCCAATGGGCGAAGCGTTTGCTGTTTACCGGGGACACGATCCTCGGGCGTGACGCGGCGCGCATCGGGCTGGTTATGGACGCTTATCCGGCCGGAGAGCTAGACGCCGCCGCGGAGGCTCTGGCGGCGAGGATCGCATTGGTGGATGCAGATCTGTTATCCGCACATAAACGAGTGATCAATCTGGGGCTCGAACTCGCAGGCGCACAGACATTGCAGCGGCTTGCCACTGAACTGGACGCACGCGCGCATCTCTCACGTGGGCCGCGCCGGGTAAGGTTCCGCGAAGATATGGCGCAGTCCGGGTTACGGGAGGCATTGAAGAACCGCGATAGCGATTTTGGCAATAGCGTGGTGACGTTGAATTGGGCAGGGAAGTGAGTTGGCAGCCAGTGAACGCCCTGCATCGGATATCGCATACGCGCGAATATGACCTGCCGAGGGACTGGAACATCGGCGACGGCTCAAAAAAATATCTATAAATGTGCTGATTTTCGGTTACGGGCCATGAAAGAGGAAACATCATCATATGATAAACATGCAGCGGCTCGCCTCGTTTTTTGGTCTCGAAGGGAAATCGGCGGTTGTCACGGGCAGTGGTCAGGGCATCGGCCGCGCCATCGCGACCCTGTTGGCCGATGCGGGTGCCAGTGTTGTGGTCGCGGACCTGAACACTGAGACGGCGGCTTCGGTGGCGGCGAGCATCAATACGGCGGGCGGCAAAGCCACATCGACCTTCCTCGATGTGAGCGACCTTGCTTCGATCGATCAATTGGTGGCTTTTACCCAGGCGGCCTATGGTGGGATTGATATTTGGGTGAATAACGCCGGAATTTTCCCCAAAATGCCGTTCACCGAGGTCACACCGGCCTTGTGGGATAAGGTAGAAGCTGTGAACATGCGGGGCGCGTTCTTTTGCATGCAGGCGGCGGTAAAGGACATGAAACGCCATGAAAAAGGCGGACGTATCGTGAATCTGTCCTCGGTCGCCTCCCGTAACGTAACGATTTATGATCAACCGCATTACAGTGCCACCAAAGCTGGCGTTTCGGCCATGACCCGCGCCGCCGCCGCTGAATTCGCGGCTGATAATATCCTCGTCAATGGCATTTGCCCTGGTGGTGTGGGGACCGAAGGAGCGGCGAGCAGCCAAACGGTCATGCCGCGCGGGCCGATTATGGGGGCTGGGCGGATGCCGCTCAACCGTGTGGCAACGCCAGATGAAATCGCCGCGGCTGTGTTGTACCTGGTGGGCCCAGCTGGCGCCTATGTGACGGGGCATGAGATCGTCGTAGATGGTGGGTTTTTGGTGTCATAGGCCGGTCCGGCGAAACCTTATGTCAGGCGGCAAAGTGGTGGCATACTCTCATGCCATCTGAGTTTTAGCCGCCGCCGCGACCACGTCTTTCAATGGAATGGTGCCATCGGCCAGCAACACGGGATCAGCGAACTGCTTTTCAGTGACAAGCCGTTTGGCCTGCATGAAATCGGCCGGTGCATTGACACAATCGGCCGCGATAACACGGCCTTTCTCCAGATAGAACGCGACGAAGCCGTTGGCCGCTTTCGTGGTTCTGGTAATGACCTGGTCATAGCCCTGCGAAAGTCCAACAGCTTGGAGTTTGAGGTCGAATTGATCCGACCAGAACCAGGGCACGGCGTTATATGCTGAGGGCTGGCCGGTGAGGACTGAGGCCGCAACGCGGGCCTGTTCCAGGGCGTTGGGTACGGATTCAAGACGAACCCGGCGCCCAAGGAACGGCAGCGGATGCTCGGTACAGTCGCCAATTGCTAAAATGTCCGGATCAGATGTCTGGCAAAATTCATCGACGATGACGCCATTTCCAATCGCGAGGCCAGCCTCAGCGGCAAGTTCGGTGTTCGGGACGAGCCCGACGGCGACAAGGACCAGATCCGCTGGTAGTGAGATATCGCCGCATAGCACGCCGCCAACAATCTTGGCTGAAGTTGCAGCGGCGACGAAGCCATCCACCCCGGTGGATAACCGGATTTTTACACCAGCTGCGCGGTGTGCCGCCTCATAAAACGCGGAGAGTTGCGGGCCGGCAACGCGGGCCAGTACGCGTGGCGCGAATTCGACGATCTCGACATCGAGCCCATGCTTTACGGCAACAGCCGCCACTTCCAGGCCGATATACCCACCGCCGACAATGACGAGCCGCTTTCCGGCGATGAAATCGGGGCGTAATTTTTCGACGTCCTCGACATTGCGCAGCGTATGGATACCAGCCAGGTCAGCACCGGGGATGTTGAGGTGCCGAGGTCGACCACCGGTTGCAAGAACAAGTTTTCGGTAACCGAAACATGTTCCGCCTGCGAGGGTAATTTCGTGCGCTGCGGTATCGATGGCCGTAACTGTGCTGCCGCCGTGCCAGGTGATATCAGCGTTCTCGTAGGTGACCGGTGGGCGGATCATGATCTGGTCCAGGCTGATCTCACCCGCCAAAAAAGCTTTTGAAAGCGGCGGTCGATTATAGGGCAATTGAGTTTCCGCGCCTATCAGCGCGATGCTCCCCTTAAAACCATTCTGACGCAGCCGGACGGCGACCTCGCCACCGGCATGGCTAGCGCCGATGATCACAATATCCGCGTAATTCTCTGGCATATGGGTCTCACGCATTCGCAAGCGTTGTCCGCACGGCAATTTCAATGTCATCGACACTATAGAGGAAACCCGTTTCCAGTGGTTTTGAAAATGGCACCGGGCAATCTTTCGAGGCGACGCGCTGTACCGGCGCCTTCAGTTTCGTCCAGAGCTGCTCATGCAAGCGGGCGGAAATTTCAGCGCCAGCGCCAAAGCTGCGCACCGCCTCGTGCACCACCACGGCACGGCCAGTTTTGGCGACAGAAGCAAGGATGGTCGGCATGTCCAAAGGCGAAATCGTGCGCAGATCGATCACCTCGCAGCTGATCCCGGATTTTTCCAGGTTCACGGCGGCGGCGCGGATGTCGTGCACAGACCGGCTATAGCCAATCAGCGTCACGTCTCTCCCCTCTTGTACGATAGCGGCTTTGCCAAGCGGTACGAAATGGCCTGGTGCCGGGGCAGGGCCCGCAACCCAATAGGTTGGCAGATGTTCGATAAAAATCACGGGGTCTTCATCGGCGATGGCAGCGCGCATCAGACCATAGGCATCCGCCGGGTTGGACGGGGCGACAACCTTAATGCCGGGTGTGTGGCAGAACCAGGCTTCCAGAAAATCAGAATGCTGGCCACCGGTGCCAAAGCCAGCGCCGGTCATGGTGCGGATAACCAACGGCACATGGGTCTGTCCACCGGACATAAAGCGCAATTTGGCGGCGTGGTTGGTGATCTGATCCATGCATACCGCGGTGAAATTCATCAGCATCACTTCAACCACCGGGCGCAGACCGACCAGCGAGGCACCAACAGCCGCACCCACAAAGCCCATTTCGGATATGGGGGTAGAGCGGACCCGATTGCCGCCGAACCGGGTCGAGAGCCCTTGGGTGACCTTGACAATGCCACCGCCTTCCAGATCGGCAACGTCCTCGCCAAAGACGATGACATTTTCATCGGCTTCCATGGCGTCCGCGATCGCCAGGTTGATCGCTTGTACGGTGTTGATTTTGGCCGGAGGTTTGACAAGAGTCTGGCTCATGATCGGTCCTTAAGCTTGGCCCACGGGGGCGTAAATGTCGATGCCAAGCTCACTGAGTTCAGGAAATGGGCTGTCCATCGCGAAGGTGACGGCTTCGTTGATCTCGGTCTCGATCAGCGCGTCGATTTCATCGAGTTCGGCTGACGTGGCGACGTCTTCCGCGATCAAGGCGTCGCGGAATCGGGGATAGGGATCGTTGGCAACGGCTGCGGCGTATTGATCTTTGGGGATATACTCGCCCGCATCGCCGAACACATGGCCATTGAAACGAAATGTCTTCGCTTCGAGCAGGCTGGGGCCGTCACCGGCACGGGCACGGCGAATGGCTTCCTGTGCGGCATCGTACACCGCGCGCGGGTCATTACCGTCCACGGTAACGCCGGGAATGCCATACCCCGCGGCGCGAACCGAAATGTCCTGCACGGCGGTACCATTGGCGAGCGTTGTGTGTTCAGCAAAAAGATTATTCTGGCAAACGAAAATGACGGGCAATTTCCACACAGCGGCAAGGTTCAGGCTTTCATGGAAGGCGCCGATATTGGAGGCACCATCACCGAAATTGGCAATAACCACGCGGTCTTCCCCCCGCACCTGGGCGGCAAGGCCAAGGCCGCAGGCGATCGGCATACTGGCGCCGACGATGCCCGTGGTCACCATGCAGCCGCTCTCCGGGTGGGTGATGTGCATCGGGCCGCCTTTACCCTTGCAGGTGCCAGTGGCCCTGCCTGCCAATTCGGCCCAGAGTAGTTTTGGTGGCACGCCTTTGGCCAACATATCATGGACGCCACGATAGATGGTTGTGATGTAGTCACGGTCGGTCAGCAGCACGCTAATTGCTGCGGGGATACATTCCTGCCCGCGCGCTGAATAATAAGGCATCGTGAGCCGGCCTGCCTTGATCATGGAAATGAAGCGGTCATCGTTATGTTTGATGAGCGCCATCTTGCGGTATATCTCAACAAGAACGCGCTGGCTGGCCGGCATGACCGATCTCCCCTTATGATCTAAAATGCACAATAACGGCTAAAACGGCTTTAATGTCGGCGTTAGCGTGGCAGCCCAAGAATACGCTCGGCAATCAACGTGCGCATGATTTCGTTCGTTCCACCGGCGATCGTCCATCCATAACTTTGTAGAAAATCAGATAGATAATCACCTGAATTATGTCCGGTACCGAGTGAAAGCGGCATCGCGCGTTGCGCATCCAGACCGCGCATCCGTGCCATCAGGGACGTGTAATTCTGTAGCAACTGCGCCCAATAGAGTTTGATCACGGCAGCGAGCAACCCGCTATCCTGCCCATGCTCGCCTTGTTCGATCATCTGCTTGATCAGCAGACGCACGGCGGTCAGTTCAGCATATCTTTTCGTAAATTCACGCCGAAGCCCTGCATCTTCCAGTGGTTTGCCATGCTGCTCAGTCAGTGCCTGATAATCGCGGCGCAAGGCATGGGTCATACGCTCGGCATGCTCAAAAATCAGCAACCCCCGTTCAGCGGCAAGCGTGGATTGCGCGATCTGCCAACCGGCATTTTCCGCGCCGATCAGATTTTCGACAGGAATTTCAACGTTGTCGAGGAAAATTTCGGTAAATTCCGCCCGGCCCGTGATCTGGCGGATAGGCCGAACTGTCACACCGGCTGCCCGCATGTCTAAAATGAAATAGGAAATTCCGGCGTTTTTTTTGGGCGCCTGGGGGTTTGTGCGGGCCAGAAGCAAGCAGAAATCGGCATGCATGCCAAACGAGGACCAGACTTTCTGGCCGTTGACGACATAAACATCCCCCTTTCGCTCAGCGCGGGTGCGCAGGGCGGATAAATCGGAGCCTGCGCCGGGCTCCGAAAATCCCTGGCACCATATTTCACCCCGGTCGCGCACGCCGGTAAGGTAGCGGTCGCATTGTGCGGGCGAGCCATTGGCGAACAAGGTAGCCGGCATATGAAAGAGCGAGACGACAAACATCTCCGCCATTGGGCCGCCGATCCGGGCCAGTTCCTCGATCATGACCACCTGGTGGGACAAAGGCAGCCCGGCACCACCCCAGGATTTCGGCCAATGCGGCGTTGCAAGACCAACGGATTTTAATTGATCGAACCACCAGTTCTGGAATTTGAGGTAGGTCTCCTCGGAGGCGCCGGTCAAATTCTGGCGCCAATCAGGTGGAACGGTGGCGTTCAGCCAACCCGCGACAGCGGCACGAAACGCGATAATATCGCCGACATGGCCGAGGGGGTAAAACGGTGTGGGGTTGACGGTCTGGTCCATCATGAATTGCCTATGCGGCCCGCGAGAATGATTCGGCGAGGCCGTCGAATGCCGTATCGTAAAACGTCGCCGTGGTCCCGAAAAGCTGATTGTTGAGATAAATACGCTTGAGAAAAAGATGGCATTCATGTTCCCAGGTAAAACCGATGCCGCCATGCAATTGTACCGCATCGGTAGCGACGGTGAGTGCGACCTCGCAGATATGCGCCTTGCACAGGGCCGTATGGAAGGCGGCATCCGGGTGACGCGTCTCCCATAACGTGGCGGTGTGTGCGAGAAGCGCGCGCGCGCCCACCAGGGCAATGTGATGTTCCGCCGCGCGATGTTTGAGTGCCTGGAAGCTGCCGATGGGCTTGCCGAATTGTTCGCGGGTTTTCATATAATCTACGGTCAGCTCAAAAACCCCCTGCGCAGCGCCTAGCGCGTCCGCAGAGAGAAGCAGTCCCGCGAAGTTCGCCATGGCGGCGGCATCAACGGGCAGAATGGCGGATGGGTCGATCCGCAGGTCAGATACCGTAATGGTTGCCGCCTGCCTTGTAAGGTCAGCCATTTTCTGCGGTTCGACCGCCACGTTCGCCTGGCTCAAATCCAGCAGGCAAAACACCGGGTCTCCGCCAACGCCTGAAGCGGGCAGTATTGCCAATTGTGCGGTGGCAGCATCGATGACCAGGCTGATGTCGCCAGACAAAATATGATGTTCGGATAACAGCAGGTTCGCGTTCAAACCCGGCAGAGCAAACACCGCTGGTCGTTGACCGGCCGCAAGACGCGGCAGAAATCCGGCGCGCTGAGCCGCGTTGCCGCCATGAACGATAGCTTCAGCGGCGAGAACGGTGCCCAGAACCGGTAAGGGAGCCACCGCACGGCCAAGCTCCTCGAACAACACGAGGAGCGCGCTGACGCCGAGCCCGAGTCCTCCATCATCTTCGGGGATGTTCAGACCGAACCAGCCAAGCTCAGCACCCTGCGCCCACAAGGATGCATCCATTGCGGCGGTGCTATTTATGAATTTACGAACAGCGGCGCGGTCGGCCTGGGTGCTCAGCACGTCGCGGATGGCCTCGCGCAAGGCTGCCAGGTCTTCGGTTTCAGCGGTCATAAACAAACCTCGAATAGAGCCGCGGCACCCATGCCGCCACCAATGCACATCGTCACCACGGCAAGACGCGCCTTGCGCCGCCGACCTTCGATCAGGGCATGGCCGGTGAGCCTTGAGCCTGACATGCCATAGGGGTGGCCAACGGCAATCGCGCCGCCATCAACATTCAGCCGGTCTTCGGGAATGCCGAGCCGATCGCGGCAATAGATCACCTGCACGGCGAAAGCCTCATTGAGTTCCCAAATGTCGATATCCTGCACGCTCAGCCCATGCCGGGCGAGCAGTTTGGGGACAGCGAAAACAGGGCCGATGCCCATCTCGTCGGGCTCACATCCGGCAATCGCGAAACCACGAAAAATGCCAAGCGGGGTCAGGCCGCGATGTTTTGCCTGCGCCGAACTCATGAGCACGCAAACGCTGGCACCATCGGAAAGCTGGCTGGCATTGCCTGCGGTGATAAATCCGTCCTCGCCACTGACGGGTTTCAGTGCCGCCAGACCCTCAATTTTTGTGTCGGGCCGGTTGCCTTCATCACGCGTCAATGTGGCGGTATCTTCGCCGGCTGCGTTCCCCACTTTGTCGGTCAGCGTGCGCGTCGCTGTTATCGGGACAATCTCATCATCAAACCGTCCGGCAGCTTGCCCGGCAGCCGTGCGTTTCTGGCTCTCAAGGGAATACTCATCCTGGCGGGCCCGCGATATATCGTAGCGCGCAGCGACATTATCGGCGGTGCGGATCATGGGCCAGTACAATGCCGGGCTGATTTGTGCGACCGCTGGTTCCTGCCTGCGAATGAGGTTCATGTGCGGTTGAACGAGCGAGACAGATTCCAGGCCACCCGCGATAAACACGCCATCTTCACCGGCCATAATGCGTTGCGCTGCCAGGGCGATGGTTTGCAGCCCAGAGGCGCATTTACGGTCCAAAGTAAACCCTGGCACGCTGGCCGACAGCCCCGCCGCGAGGGCCGATTGGCGCGCAATATTATTGCCCGTGGCGCCCTCGGGTGCGGCGCAGCCCAGCATCACGTCTTCAATGTCCCCGGATGCGAGGGTGGCGCGCGCCATTACCGCTTTGATGACATGCGCGCCCAGGATAGCGCCATGCACATTGTTCAAAGCGCCGCGAAAGGCCTTACCAATCGGCGTGCGCGCGGTGGCGACGATTACAGCTTCGGTCACGCCGCACCCATGGCGACAAGGTCCGACCGGGCGGTGAGATAGGCCCAAAGTTTATCACCGCCTTGAACCGCGGTCAGTACACCAAGGCGTTCGGCCCAGAAACGTTCATTGCCAAACTCGGCACGCCAGACATAAAGCCGGCGGGTGAAGCGATGCAGCGCGTAATCCTGTGTAAAGCCAATGCCGCCATGGACCTGATGCGCTATCGCGGTTCCTGCGTCCACCGCGATGTTGGCGCGCAGCTTCGCGGCCGCAATCTCAAATTCAGGATCGAATTTAACCGCCCCGCCTGTGCTTACCAGGGCCTGGCCCGCGGCCTGGAAGGCGGCTTGACCCGCGCAGTTCACAGCCGCGGCGGCCTCCGCCATCACGGCCAGATTCTGCTGCACGGCTTGAAGTTTGCCAATGGGTTTGCCGAATTGCTGGCGCTCATTGGCGTGACCGATGGCCAGGGCCAACGCGCCATCCATGGCACCCGCGATCTGGGCAATGCGGGGGAGCGCGCCAAGTGCAAAAAGTGACGTTGGAACCGGACATAGGCTGGCTGGTGCCGCCCGAAACTCAAGGCTGTCACAGGGATCGCCAGCCAGGGTTTCGCCTGGCGTCACGATGGCGCCGGAAATATCCAGGCCAACTGTCTGGCCAGCGATGGAAGCCAGCACCAGCCGGGCGGTGCGCCCGCTGGCTACGCCGTGTAAAATGCCCGTGAAATTACCGCCATCGAGCGTACCGCTTGCGGATTCGGCAAATACGACCCGGCTGTCAAAGGCTGATATAGCCTCGGATCCGAACAAGGCGACGCCGATGATCGCCTCACCAAGCGGCAGCCCAACGGCGTGATAACCCGCGAGCCTGATCAGGCTGAAAGCATCGCCCCAGTCCCCCCCGAAACCACCATCGGCCTCGGGGAGCAATAACGCAGGTAGCCCGGCCTCGATAACCTGTTGCCACATCGTCTCCGGTGTTGCGCCGCCAGCAAAAATCCGCTCGGCGGTATCCAGCACCATCTGCCGTTCGGTGCTCATCTCAGGCCAAGTCCTTTCGCGACGATGCCGCGCAAAATTTCGCGCGTGCCACCGCGCAGTGAGAACGATGGTGCCACCTGCACAAGCAGTGAGAGCATTTTTGCACAGGCGCTATCACCCATCAGGTCGAAGCCTGACGGCGTGGCGGCCTGAATGGCGCGCACCACTTCCTGTTCATAAAGATTGCCGAGGTCCTTGACGATGGTGGCTTCGAGCGCCGGATCCTCGCCGGAGGCGAGCTTTGCGAGCACCGACATCGACATCTGCCGCAAGGTCCACAACTCAGCTGTGAGTTTACCAATCACGCTCGCGGTGGCGGCATCGGGTGCTGGGCCAGCCATGCGAATAAATTCAAGCAGCACGCCGAGGCTGGAGATATAACGCTCCGGGCCCGCGCGCTCCAATGTCAATTCCGCCGTGGCCTGCGCCCACCCCTGGCCTTCGGTGCCGACCAGCGCGTCCTCATCAACAAAAACGTCTTCAAAAAAAACTTCGTTGAAATCATGCCCGCCAGCCAGATCGATGATCGGCCGGATGGTGATGCCCGGGGTGGCCAGTTCGATAAGATATTGTGAGAGTCCGGCATGGCGCTCCGAACCCCGTTCGGAGCGCACCAGGGCCAGCATCAGATGCGCGTGGTGCGCATTTGTGGTCCAAAGTTTCTGGCCGTTCAGCCGCCAGCCGCCGGGCACCTTGTCGGCGCGCATGCGGACCGCCGACAAATCAGACCCCGCACCTGGCTCGCTCAAGCCGATGCAGGCGAAAATTTTACCCTGCACAATACCGGGCAGATACCGTTTGCGCTGGGTCTCAGTCCCGTATTTAAGCAGCAAAGGCCCGGTTTGGCGGTCGGCGATCCAGTGCAGCCCAACCGGCGCGCCAGCCGCCAATAATTCCTCAAGCACGACATAGCGTTCGGTCTGGCTGCGCCCGCCACCACCATATTCTGTGGGCAGGACCATGCCGATATACCCAGCTTCGCCAAGGGCGCGGGTAAAATCATGGTCGGGAACCGCCCATGAATTAACGAGACGGCGCGGGTCGTCTCGCTTGATGTTCGCCGTGATGAATGCGCGCACCTGATTTCGGAGAGCGGTGGCATCAGGCGGCGGGGTAAGCGTTTCAACCGAAAATGTCTGCACGGTCATGTGCATCCCATTCCCGACCGGCTCATACAAGGGGTGATTTTTTCCGTATCGCAGCAACGATATAAGATTTTTGTTCGTCGCGCCCGAGGGGTGATTTTTACCGTGTTTTAATAGGGCAAAATTTCCATGCCCTTATGGCTTATCCTGCAAAATCAACTCAGCCGCGCGCCAGCCGATCGCCATGATAGGGCCATTGGTGTTGCTGGATACCATTGTGGGCAGGATCGAGCCATCCGCGACACGCAGATTGCTGACGCCGCGAACGCGCAACTTCGCATCCACCACGGCCGTATTGTCGTTTCCCATCCGGCAGGTGCTGCAGGCATGATAGCCCGCCTGACCGCGGGCCTGAAAGGCGCGGATGATATCCTCGTCATGCTGCAGACCAATGCCCGGGGTGGTTTCCTCGCCGACCAGATCTGCGAGTTCCGGTTGTGTGACCAGTTTGCGCATGAACCTGAACATATCGAGGGTAACTTGCTTATCGTAGGGGTCTGAAAGAAAATTCGGATCGATGTTGGGTGGCGCATCGGGATCGGCAGAGCGGATCCGCACGGACCCCTGGCTGCGCGAACGCAGCGGGTAACCAAACATGTGAAAACCGTGCTCCCGCTCCAGTTCCACGCCCTTTGGGCCGATGATAAACGAATAGGGTGCCATCAGAATTTCAACATCCGGGCGGTCAAGCTCGGGCCGGGTGCGGATAAAGGCGGCGGCTTCGTGCGAGGAACTCGCGAGCGGCCCGGTTTTACCGAGTGCGTATTTGAGCACGTTCTTGACGAGGCTCACGCCCCCGAATTCATGGTTCTGGCTCAGCGGTTTTTTCAACCGGTAGCTCATCATCAACAGCCTGTGTTCCAGCATGTTGGCACCGACGCCGGGGCTGTCCATGATCACGGGAATGCCAAGCGGCTGGAGGCATTCAGCGGGACCAATGCCCGAGAGCTGCAAAAGTTTTGGTGATTGCAACGCGCCAGCGGAAAGAATCACCTCACCCTTGGTATGAATATCAAATTTTTCACCATTGGACCGGCAAGAGATACCCACAGCGCGACGATCATCGAACAGAATGCGGTCAACATTTGTGTTGGTTAGCACAATCAGGTTTGTCCGCTTTCTCGCCGGTTTCAGGAATGCGGTTGCCGCACTCTGGCGCTTGCCATGGCTGATGGTGCGCGCGGCGTAGCCAATTCCCGCCTCGTCGGTTGAGCGCAGGTCGGTGCGGCGCTGCAAGCCGAGACCCATGCCCGCCTTGATAAACGCCTCGGCAACCACCGAGCCTGTTTGCGGCGTCGTGGTTTTGAGAGGTCCGCCACCCTTGCCGTCTTCCATTTCGCTGAAAACCCTGCGCATCTGTGCGCTGTCCCATCCATCGGCACCCAGCTCAGCCCATTCATCGTAATCCGCGCTCTGGGCACGGAAATACATCATACCGTTTACTGCGCTCGACCCGCCGAGGGTTTTGCCGCGCACCCAGGTCTCGGAGGGGGTGGTGTCGGAGGCATCGGTCGGGAAGAACCAAACATGGTTCGGGTCCGATAACAGCTTGCCGCCGCCCTTTGGCATATGGAGGAGTGGGCTGCGGTCCTCGCCCCCCGCTTCGACCAGTATCACTTTCGTGGCCGGATTTTCAGAAAGCCGATTGGCCAATACGCAGCCGGCGGAGCCAGCACCGACTATGATATAGTCGGCACCTTCAAAATTTGTATTTGTCAAAGACCCAGTGCCTGTCTGATGGTGTCACCGATGAGTGTGCGCGAATCCGCATCTGCCGTCAGCGCGTCAAACAGCCGATTATGGCAAAATGCAACTGCCAACTTCGTGTCCGGATCGGCCCAGCCGATCGACCCGCCCATTCCAGGATGACAGAGTGCGCGAATGTTGCGCGGCGCGCAGGTCGGCGGGGTGGTGCCGCCGCCAAGCCAAAACCCACTTGTGCCGAGCGGGATTTGCATGCCGAAAAACACGGGCTCAGGTTCGTCGAAATGACCGCGTGGTTGGCTGAAGCTGGCAACGCGCTCCGGTGAGAGCAATCGCACGCCCCCGATCATGCCGCCATTGGCGAGCATCGCGAAGAACCGCGCCTGCGCACGCGCGGTGAAAATACCGCCGACGGCAGGAATACAGGCGTGCCGGAGTTTAGGGTCACCGAATGGATTCGGCATTAGGTCCACCGCGATCGGGTTCGCAACGCGATATAAGGTGCCTTCGGGCACGATTGTGACAGCGTCACCGTCCATGATGGCGACGCGCGGGTCGAGCGCCTCCGGCAGCCCGATCCAGAGATCATCGATACCGAGCGGGGCGGCAATCTCCTGCTGGATGAACTGCCCGAAGGGACGGTGCTGCTTGTCGGTCCGGCGGACAAGTTCACCCAGCAACCAGCCAAAAGTAAGAGATTGGTAGCCGCTCTGTATACCCGGTTCAGTGGCCGGGGCGGCATTTTGCAACCAATTGACCATGAAGTCCCAGTCGCAGATTTGCACCGGGGTAACGCCAGCGGGCATTGGGTACATGCCGGACCGATGGGTCAGCACATGACGGACGGTCACGCGCTCGCGGCCGTCGCCAGTAAATTCCGGCCAATAGGTGGCAAGGGGCTCATCATAATCAATCAGTCCGCGTTCGGCCTGTAGATGCACCGCCGTCGCCGTCACGGCCTTGCTGACAGAAAACACATTGAACAGCGTGTTTTCATCCACCATCCGGCCGGTTGCAGGGTCCGCGATCCCTGCCCAGGCATCCACAACCAAATTATCGCCAAGATAGGCCGCGACTTGAATGCCGGTCTCGCGGCCATCGGCGACCAAAGTTTCAAGGACCGCCTGAACGGCA
>JAQNCU010000200.1 GCA_029077775.1 Acidocella sp.
AAGCGGGCGGTACAGGCGGCGCAGCACCTCACGCGCGTACTCGCTATCGGTGCCTACCACCACGCGGTCAGGGCGCATGAAATCCGTGATCGCGCTGCCTTCGCGCAGAAATTCCGGGTTTGCCGCCACGTCGATGTTAAGCTCGGGGCGCAACCGTTTTGCCATTGCCGCGATTTTGGCCCCGGTCCCCACAGGCACGGTGGATTTGGTGACGATGACCGCCCGGTGGTCCAAAGCGAGCAGAACCTGTTCCACGGCGGCAAACACATAGCTTAAATCCGCATGGCCATCGCCGCGCCGCGCGGGTGTGCCGACGGCGATGAACACCGCCTCCGCCTCGGCGATCCCCTCTTTCAGGCTGGGCGGGAACATCAGCCTCCCGGCGGCCATGTTGTCGGCCACCAACCGGTCCAGCCCCGGCTCATAGATCGGGATTTTGCCGTCCAGCAGCATTTGCCGCTTGCTCTCATCGGCCTCCACCACGGCGACCGAGACGCCGAATTCCGCAAAACAGGCCCCCGAGACCAGGCCGACATAACCACCGCCGATTACTGCAATCTTCATAATTCCGTCTCCGGGGCTGACAGGCCCGCTTGGTTTCTCGCTTGGCCCGATGTTCCTTTCAAGTCATATCAACAATATGCGCGGCGTGGCTTCAAATGATGGCGGGTTTCGGCCATGGTCCGCGCCGCATGAGCATATTTAACGGCCTGAACACCCTCGCGCTCCCACGCCATCTTGCCTTAATGGCGGGGCTGGCCATCTTTTCGGGCATCATCGTGCGGATCATGATCTCGGTTGGCGTGCCGGACCACCCCGACGCGCGAAAGGCCCACAGCCAGATCACCCCGAAATCCGGCGGGGTCGGAATCGTGGCGGCCTTCCTGCTGGGGGTGTTGTTGCTTTACCGTTACGGCCAGGTCTCGCGGCTGGCGGAGGGGTATTTCATCGGCGTCATCACCGCCTCGATCCTCATGGCGGTCATCTCGCTGATCGATGATTTCCTCGACGTCTCGTTCCTGGTCAAGCTGGCAGCACAGCTTGTGGCGGCTGCAACGGCGGTGGCCTCGGGCCTGTGGATGCATCTGCTGGCACTGCCGGGGCTGGGTATTGTCGATATCGGCTGGCTCGGTATCCCGTTCTCTATCTTCTTTCTGCTGTTCGTGACCAACGCGATGAACTTCATCGACGGGCTGAACGGCCTCGCCGCCGGGGTCACGCTGATCGCCTGCCTGTTCCTGGCGGGCATTGCCGGGTTTTATGGCGGGTTTTTCGTCTATACTGCGTCCTTGTTGCTGGCAGGTGGCGTACTCGGTTTTTTGCCGTTCAACTTTCCCCGTGCGCGGATTTTCATGGGTGATGTCGGCAGCCAGTTTTGCGGCTTTATTCTGGCCTTGTTCGGCGTCGCCGCCGCCCGGTTCGAGGGTGCGGCGACCTCGTTTCTCCTGGTTCCGCTATTGCTGTCCGGGGTGCTGTACGATGTCGCCTTTACGCTGATCCGGCGGCTGCTGGCCGGGGAGAACATCGCCCGCGCGCATAATGGTCATTTATATCAGGTCATCCGCCGCGCCGGGCTCGATGCGCGTCTGGTGGCGCTGGCGCATTGGGGGTTCGCCACCATTGGCGGCTTGTCGGCCATCGGGTTTCTGGCCGCGCCGCCTGGCTGGAGGCTGCCGATGATCCTGCCGCCCATTATCGTGCAGCTGGGCTGGACCGCCTATGTCACGCGCAGCGCCCGGGCGGCATCGCTCGGGCGCTGGTGAATGACCGGTAACTGAGCACGCCGGATCAGGAGGCAGGCGGCACGGGCGGCTGGCCGGTCAATGAGATGTCGTTGGTCACACGGATCATTTTGCCGACGGTCATCGATAACCCATCCAGCCCCCAATCATAACGGTTGAGCACGCCCTCGGTATGAATGCCGGTGAGCTGCCCGTTGGTCAGCTCATCGGTGATGGTCATGTTAAACGGGTGAGTCTGCCCGCGCATCGTAAGGTTGCCGGTCAACTGGTCGCCCTGGCAGGTGCCGACATAATGTTGCGTCGGGTAATCGGCGGGGTCGAGAAACCCGGCGGACATGGTCTGCGCGCGAATAATGGCGTTGGGTGAACTCAGGCTCTCAACCACGAAGGTGACGTCGATGCTGCATGTTTTGGCCGCCGGGTCGAAATCCAACGTGCCGGAGAGCTGCCGGAACGTGCCCGTGATGTTCATGATAATGGCGTGGGAATGGGTCTGCGCCAGCATGTTGCCAGCCGTCAGGCTCAGGGTCATCGGTGCCGCCGAGGCCCCCAGCGGCGCTGAAAAAAGGGCAGCCAAAGCCGCTGCCTGGATCATTTTGTTCATTGTTTCCTCCTGCTTTGCGACGTGTCTTTACGCGCGCGTATCCTTGTTGCCATAAACGGCAAGGCCCTTCCAGAGTTATCCTGGTCAAAAACCAAACAACGAGACCAGGATCGGCAGGATCAATGAGGTCAAAATGCCATTGAGCCCGATCGCCAACCCGCCAAAGGCGCCCGCCGTTTCGCTCAGCAGCAGCATCCGCGCGGTGGCCAGCCCATGCGCCGCCGTGCCCGCCGCTAGCCCCTGGGCCCGCCAGTCATGCAGTCGCGCCAGTTTGAAAACCAGCGTGCAGATCATCGCCCCGAACATCCCCGTGATCATCACGAAAACCGCGGTCAAGGAGGGTTGTCCGCCGAGATTTTGCGCGATCCCCATGGCGATCGGCGTGGTGACGGATTTTGGCCCCAGCGAGATGACCACGGCGCGCGGCGCGCCCATGGCATGGGCGATCAGCATGGCGCTGCCCGCCGCGACAACGGAGCCCGATGAGAGCGAAACGATGATGGCGACAAAATGCCGCTTGATCGCGGGCCAGTTGGTATGCATCGGAATCGCCAGGGCTACCGTTGCGGGGCCAAGCAAAAAATGGATGTATACCGCACCCGTGAAATACGCCTGATAGCTGGTTTTCGTCACCAGCAGCAGCGCTGCCAGGATCAATATCGAAAACACCGTCGGATTGCTCCAGGCCGCGTGGCCCGCGCGGGCATCGATCAGACACGCAATCTCCCACACGCACAGGGTGGCGGTCAGGCCCAGCAGCGGTTGGGTCTGCAAATAGGTCCAGACATGGAAAAACGGCAGCGGCAACAGGCTATGCATTAGCCTGTCCCCGCAAAAACCAGTTCATCAGCAGCCCGGTTACCAGCAAACCAAGCAAGGTGGAGACGGCGATTGAAAGGATGATGGCCGCCGCGTTATCCCGCAGCTCCTGCAATTCGGTCACCACGCCAACGCCCGCGGGCACGAATAACAGGCCAAGATACCGCAGCAGCCCCTGTCCGGTATCGCGCAAATGGGGGGAGGGGCCGCCGGAGCGGACCAGGTAGACCAGAAGCATGAGCAGCCCCAGCACCGGGCCGGGGATCGGCATGCCCGTTCCCTCCTGGATGATCGTGCCAAGCAACTGACATAATAACAACACGGCAAAGGCGCGCGGCATCGGAACTCTCCTGATATCACAAACAATCAATCACACCCCTTGCCCGGCTGGCAAAGGCGGGTGATCTTGACACTAAAAACAAGAGGAAACGATTATGCGCTTTCAATTGGCCAACATCACCGCCGTGCTCACCGGCGCTGCGAGCGGCATTGGCGCCGCGCTGGCGCCGAGGCTGGCGGCCAAGGGTGCCCATCTGGCTTTGGTTGACCGCGATGCCGCCGGGCTGGCCAGGGTCGCCGCCGCCGCCGGGGTCAAAGGCCGGATCACCACCCATGAGATCGATGTTGCCGATGCCGCCGCGATGCCGGCTTTGGCGGCGGCGGTTCAGGCCGCGCATGGCAATGCCGGGCTGGTGATCGGCAATGCCGGGGTGGCGTTGGTCGGCACGTTTGAGCAAGCCTCGCTGGCGGATTTTGAGTGGCTGATGAACATAAATTTCTGGGGCGCGGTGCGTCTTGTCCATGCTTTTCTGCCGCAATTACGCGCCGCCCCCGCCGGGCAGATCGCGCTCACCTCCAGTATTTTTGGGCTCATCGCGCCACCTGGGCAAGCCGCTTACGCGGCGGCGAAATTCGCCCTGCGCGGCTTTGGCGAATCGCTCCGCCACGAGCTGTCGGGCACCGACATCGGCGTTACCCTCATCCACCCTGGCGGGATAGACACCAACATCGCCCGTGGCGCGCGGATCGGCAGCGGCGTGGACCCGGCGGCAGCGAAGGCGGGTCTCGCTCTGTTTCAAAAGCTGCTGCGCACCAGCCCGGATGTGGCCGCCGCCAAAATCATTGCCGCGATCGAACAACGGAGGCCACGCCTGTTGATCGGCGGCGATGCCTATCGGGTCGATGTCATCCAGCGTCTGGCTCCCGCCCGGTACTGGCGGCTGATCGCGCCGCGTGATGCCGGGTTGACCGATCTCACCAAATCCTGAAGGGGGTTACGCATGCCAAGCTGGCAATCTTATCTGGTCCATCCTGTTCTGCGCTTTCAGGTCAAGCGGCGCCTCGCGCGCGCCGCCACGCCGCAGGCGGCACGTAGCGCCTTCAACAATGCCCTGCCGCCACCCAAGGGTGCCCGCTTCCAGCCAGATATTATGGGCGGCATTGGTGGCGAGTGGGTTGATTCTGATCATACTGGCGCCGGGACCATCCTATATCTTCATGGCGGCGGCTATTTCGCGTGTTCGGCGAAAACCCATCGCCCGATCACCGCCGCTTATGCGCTGCGCGGCTTTAAGGTGTTTGCGCCTGATTACAGGCTCGCCCCCGAGCACCCATTTCCGGCGGCGGTGGATGACGCGCTGGCCTGCTACCGGGCAATGCTTGATATCGTACCCGCCAGCGGGCTGGTTATCAGCGGAGATTCGGCGGGCGGCGGTCTGGCGTTGGCCACTTTGTTGGCAGCAAAGGCCGCGCACCTGCCCATGCCAGCCTGCGCCGTGCTGTTCTCCCCCTGGACCGATTTGGCGGGGACGGGAGAGTCAGTGACCACCAATGCGCGCCGTGACAGTATGCTCTATGCCCCGCGTTTGCGCGAAGCAGGTGCGAATTACCTTAGCGGTGCCGACCCGAAAACCCCGCTGGCCTCGCCGCTTTACGGTGATCTTACGGGTTTGCCCGCCTTGTTGATCCAGGTTGGCGCGCCGGAAATTCTGCTCGATGACTCAACCCGCCTCGCCGCGGCCGCTCGCGCCGCCGGGGTGCCGGTCGACATTTCGATCTGGCAAAACCTGCCCCATGTCTGGCAGATGATGCCAACTTTGCTGCCCGAGGCGCGCCGCGCGCTGGATGAAGCCGCTTCGTTCATCAACCGCGCCTGAGGTCTGGCCGTCATCGCCTTTATGGCCTTGCATCGAGAAGGCCATCCGCGTATGGCCACGCTTGCAGTCTGCCGGTCGGGATCGGCGGCATTATTGTTATTGGAGCGGACACGGTGAAAGCGAATATTCATCCGGATTATCACGAGATCAACATCATCATGACCGATGGCACAGCGTTTAAGACCATGTCATGCATGGGCAAAGCGGGCGATACTCTGCGCCTGGACATCGACCCGAAATCCCATCCGGCCTGGACGGGCGTTCAGCGCATGGTCGATACCGGCGGTCAGGTCGCGAAATTCAACAAGAAATTTGCCTCGATCGGTGCGCGTAAAGCCTAGAGCGCGATGACTCCAGATCCGCTCGCCTGCGAGCGCATTTGGAGTCTGAATCGCCCTCTAGATATTTCGGTAGAGCCGGATTCAGATCCTTGATTGGATCGCAAAGCGGTTCGATCAAGGATCATCCGGGTC
>JAQNCU010000201.1 GCA_029077775.1 Acidocella sp.
GGTGGTCGATGCACAGCACCGCAAAACCATAAAACGGGATATTCGCGACGAATTGCCGGTAGCCCGCCTCCATAGCCTCCCGCGAGCCCCAATGGTCGAGATGTTCAGGGTCCATATTGGTGACGATGGTGATGACGGCGGGCAGGCGCAGGAAACTGCCATCGGACTCATCGGCTTCCACCACCATCCAGTCGCCCGCACCCAGGCGGGTGTTGCTGCCATAGGCGTTGATGATGCCGCCATTGATGACCGTGGGGTCGAACCCCGCCCCTTCCAGCACCGCCGCGACCAGGCTCGTGGTGGTGGTTTTACCGTGCGTGCCGCCAACCGCGACCGCCCATTTGAGGCGCATAAGCTCCGCCAGCATTTCCGCGCGGCGGACCACCGGAATGAGCTTGTGCCGGGCGGCAACGACCTCAGGGTTGTCCCTGGGGACGGCGGTGGAAATGACAACGACCTGGGCCGCGCCGAGATTGGCGGCAGTGTGACCGATGGCAACCGGAATACCGGCGGCGCGCAGGCGGGCGACATTGCTGCCTTCGGCGATGTCAGAACCCTGCACCGCATAGCCAAGCTCGTGCAGCACTTCGGCGATCCCCGACATACCGATGCCGCCGATCCCGACGAAATGAAGGACGCCGATGGAGAGTGGTAATGCTCTCATGCCGAGGTGCTCGCGGCGAGGCTGGTTTGCACCAATGTGGCGATGTGAGCGGCGGCGTTCAGATGGGCCGCAGCACCGGCGGCGCGGGCAGCGACGGTGAGGAGTGTCGGGTTGGATAACAAATGTTCGAGTCTTTCGCTTAAAATTTCAGGTGTGAGGCCATGCTGGTCCAGCCGCCAGGCCGCCCCCACATCTGCCAGTGCGTCGGCGTTGGCGCGCTGGTGATCATCGATCGCGCTCGGCAATGGAATGAAAACCGCCGGACGCCCGGCAATGGCGATTTCGGCGACCGAGGAGGCACCGGCGCGCGCGATGACGAGATGGGCGGTTTGATATTGAGCTGCCATGTCATTGAAAAATGGGCTGAGCACGGCGGCAATGCCTGCGCCGGCATAGGTGGCGGCGGCATCGTCATGTTCCTGGGCCCGGCATTGCTGGACGACATGCAGCCGGGCACGCAAATTGGCTGGCAAAACTGCGAAGGCGGCGGGGATGAGCGCGCCGAAGATTTTAGCCCCGAGCGAGCCGCCGAGTACGAGGATGTTGATAATGTCCGTCGGTGGCGCGTAGGGGGTACCGGATAAGGCGGCGATGGCGGGGCGAACCGGGTTGCCGGTCAATTCAGTTTTTACGCCCCTGGGCGCGGCCCTGGTGTTGGCGAAGCTGACCAGCAAAACATCCGCCCAGCGGGCGAGAAAACGATTGGCCCGGCCCAGAACGGCGTTTTGTTCGTGCAGGAATATTTTGGGGCTGCGTCGCAAGCTGATCGCCGCCAGCACGGGCGCAATCGCCGGATAGCCGCCAAAGGCGACAACCGCGCCGGGGCGTAAAGCCGCCATGATCTGCCGTGCCTGGCCTGTGCCACGCAGCAGCTTTGCCGCACCCGACACAGCGCGTGGCAGGCTGCGGCCGGACAAGCCAGCCCCGGCGACCACATGGCATTCAACCCCTGCGAAGACCGACGAGGACAAACCACCGGAGCGCGCATCGGTGATGAGCACGACGCGCTCACCGCGCATCTGCAGTTCATGCGCCAGTGCCTCAGCGGGGAAAAAATGACCGCCCGTGCCGCCAGCGGCGATGATAACGGGCGAGGATACGGGTGCTCTCATGACGTATCGCTTGCGTGGCGTTTTCGCGTCAGCGCCAGCAGGAAACCCATCTGGATGGAGATCGCCATGACCGAGCTGCCGCCATATGAGATAAATGGCAGAGTCATGCCCTTGGTCGGGATTAATGAAAGGGACGACGCCATGTTGATAAAGGCTTGCAGGCCGAAACCCACGATCAGCCCGCCCGCCGCGAGCACGACGAAGAGGTTTTGCTCGCGGAGCAGCCTCAGCATGGCCCGCACGACGATGGCCGCGAAGATGATGATGATAAAGCCGCAGAAAATGAGGCCAAATTCCTCTCCGGCCACAGCAAAGACAAAATCGGCGCGGGCATCGGGCAAATAATGCTTCACCTGCCCCTCCCCCGGCCCGCGCCCGAACATGCCGCCATTACCGAAGGCCGAGAGCGCCGTGATGGCCTGATAGGCAGAGGTTTTGGTCGGGTGCAAGAAAAGTTCGACCCGGGTGTGGACATGACTGATGAACAGAAAGGTGGCGATGAAGGCAAGAACCACGAGCAACGCCGCGATGCCAACCCATTTAAGGTCGCGAACACGACCAGGGTGAACAGAAACGTCATGCCGATATCCGGTTGCATTTTCAGTATCAATATCGTGAGCAAAAACAGCCCGAGTGCCGCGCGCCGACCGGGGAATCCCGGTGTGCGGCGGGATTCAGCGATCAGCCACGCGATGATAACGATAAAGCCGGGGCGCAAAAATTCACTGGGCTGGATGGTGAATCCCGGCAGCGATATCCAGCGATGGGCGCCGTCCACCTCGACCCCGTGGATGAGCGTGAACGCGGTGAGTAACAAAAATACGATACCGAGCCCGAGTGCTGATAATTTTACCTGCCGCAGCGAGAGCATCGACATCGCCAACATCGTGACGCCGCCGGTGGCAAGGAAGAAGATCTGTTTGAGCATCGCCCGCGTGTCTGGATCTGACAGGCGCAGTGAAAAGCCCGGCATTGCGGCGAGCGCGAGGACATACCCAATGCCGATGAGCACCGCGAGGGCCAGCAAGGTGACGCGATCCACGCTCCACCACCAGCGGCCGATGATTGAGGTATCAGCGCGCGATAAAGCGGGCATTATCCGGCCGCCCTTGCGAGCTGCGCGAAGAGGTCGCCACGGACTTCAAAATTCGCGAATTGATCAAAGCTGGCGCAGGCGGGCGAGAATAACACCGTGGCGACGCCGTGATGGGCGGCGTGAGTGAATGCGCGCGGGACTGCCTGTTCCAGTGTTTCGACGTACTGGTTCGCAATGCCGTGCTGGTTTAGGGTGTCGGCCAGCAAATGCCCGTCTCGCCCGATCAGGAAGGCCTTTTCGATGCGCGGAAAATAAGGGGCGAGGGTCTCGATGCCGCCTGATTTGACGACTCCGCCCGCGATCCAGACGAAACGGTCATAGCAGCTCATGGCGCGCGATGCGGCATCGGCGTTGGTGGCTTTGCTGTCGTTTATGAAGCGGATACCGGCATGGCGGGCGACCTCCTGTTGGCGATGAGCGAGGCCCGGGAAACTGGCGATGCCCGCGGCAATAATGGGCGCCGCAACGCCAAGGGCGCGCGCCATGGCGGCGGCGGCGGCGGCGTTTTGGGCGTTATGTGTCCCAGGCAGCGCCCTGGCGGCGGGCATTTGGAAACCCTGGCCGGAGATACGCTCAACGCGGGCAGGCTGGTCATCGAGCCACGCCGCCATGGCGCGAGACGGCGCGTCATCAATGCCGATGATGGCGGTACAGCCAGTATCCTGGCGCGCGAAAATCTCACGCTTGGCGGCGGCGTAGCCATCCATGTCGCCATGGCGATCCAAATGGTCGGGGGAGAGATTCAGCATGGCCGCGACATCGAAGCGTAAGCTGGCGATTCGTTCCAACATATAGCTCGACATTTCGAGCACATAGACGCCGTTATCCGGCAGTAATGGCAAAGCGAGGGCAGCGGGGCCGAGATTTGCCCCGGCGGCGTTTGGAATATCCGCGAGGTCAAGGATATGCGCGAGCAGCGCCGTGGTCGTCGATTTGCCGTTCGTGCCGGTGATGCCCGCGAATTTTGCGGAACTGAAGCTGCCCCGAACAGCGCGATAAAGGCATTCAGCGTCGGTGAGGATCGGCACGTTATGGTCGCGTGCCCATATGGCGGCGGGATGGGGCTGAGGCAGGAGATGGGGAATCCCGGGGGACAAGACCAGCGCGTCCAGCCGACCCTGGATGTCGTGCGGCGGCATGAGCGTGACATCAACCGCCACGGCGCGAGTCTGTGGGTTGTCGTCCCAGGCGAAAACCTCGGCACCCATGGCGCGCAGGGCATGGGCAGCGGGCAGACCCGCTTTACCAAGCCCCACGACGGCAAACCGCATGCCTGTGAAAACATTCTGGAAATTCATCGGATTTTCAAAGTGGCCAGACCCACCAATGCGAGGATCATCGCGATAATCCAGAAGCGGATGACGATGGTAGGTTCGGCCCAGCCTTTTTTCTCGAAATGATGATGCAACGGCGCCATTAAAAATACCCGGCGGCCGGTACGCTTGAACCAGAAGACCTGGACGATGACGGAGACAGTTTCCACGACGAAAAGGCCGCCGACAATGGCCAGCACGATTTCATTTTTTGTAGCGACCGCGACGGCACCGAGCGCACCGCCGAGCGAGAGGGAGCCGGTATCGCCCATGAACACCGCCGCCGGGGGCGCGTTGAACCATAAAAAACCAAGCCCGGCACCGATCAGCGCCGAGAGAAACACCGCGAGTTCACCAGCCCCGGAGATGAAATTGATCTCAAGATAGCCGGCAAAGATCCGGTTGCCGACGAGATAGGCGATGAATGCGAAAACCCCGGCAGCGATCATGGTCGGTACGATGGCCAGACCATCCAGGCCGTCTGTCAGGTTGACCGAATTCGAGGCGCCCATGAGGACGAACATGGCGACCAGCGGAAATGTGAAGCCAAAGGGGATCAGGAGGTTTTTGAACAGCGGCACGGCCAGCTCGCTGCCCAGACCTGCTGGCATGAGCGAGGTGATCCAGATCGCGGTGGCCAAACCGATCAGGGCCTGGGCGATGAGTTTTACGCGGCCCGAGACGCCTTTTGTGTTGCGTCGGGTGAGCTTCAGGAAATCATCGGCGAAGCCTATGGCCCCGTAACCAAAAGTCACGAGCAGCGTTGCCCAAACATAGCCGTTATCGAGATCGGCCCAGATCAACGTGGAGAGCCCCAAGGCGATGAGGATCAGCACGCCACCCATGGTCGGCGTGCCTTTTTTCTCGATCAGATGGCGTTCAGGACCATCCAGACGGATAGGTTGGCCATGGCGTTGCATGGATTTGAGGGTGCGGATGAGCCGGGGGCCAGCCCAAAAGCTGATGACAAGCGCGGTCAGGCAGGCGCCGCCCGCACGGAACGTGATGTACCGGAACAGGTTGAAGGCATGGATATGTCCGGCCAAGGGGAGCAGCAGCGCGTATAACATCAGGCTAAGCTCTCCAGGTGCCGGACCACATCACGCATCCGGCTGCCATAGCTGCCTTTGACCAGAACCGTGTCACCGTCCTGCAAAAGCGATGTCAGAATTGGGGCTAACGCAGAGGCGTCAGGCGAATGCCCGCCTTGCATGGCGGGCGGCAGCGATTCGAACAAAATCCCCATCATCGGGCCGCTGGCAAAAACCACATCGGCGCTGGCCATGAGCGCCGGGCGCAATGCCAAATGCTCGTCCCTCGCTTCGTCGCCAAGCTCCAGCATGTCTCCCAACACGGCGATGCGCCGTTGTGGTTGCAGGGCAAGGACCGCGAGTGCCGCGCGCATCGAGGCCCCAGATGCGTTGTAACTTTCATCGAGCAGGGTGATGTGTCTGTCCTGCGCAAGCGATAGAGCCCGGCGCGCGCCGCGCCCGGCGACCGGCGCGAACCCATCCAGAGCCGCCGCCGCACGCGCCACATCAAGCCCCAGCGCCTGACACGCGGCCAGTACGGCGAGCGCGTTCATGGCCATATGTTGACCA
>JAQNCU010000202.1 GCA_029077775.1 Acidocella sp.
GGGTGGCCCGCGACCATGATCGGTGCGCTGAGCCGTGCCGGGTGGCCCGAGAGCACCAGCAGGTGATGGGCGAGGCGGCAAGCCTCCTGCGGGTCGTGCGTGATGAGCAGGACCGTGCAGCCCGCCCGCCTTTCCGCCGCGCGATTTTGCATGCGCGCGCGGGTGAGGCTGTCGAGCGCCGAGAAGGGTTCGTCCATCAGCACGATGGGCCGTTGCTCATACAAGGTACGGGCGATGGCGACGCGCTGGCGCATACCGCCGGAGAGTTCGGCGGGCAGCGCGCGGGCGCGGTTGGCAAGGCCGAGTTTTTCCAGCAGGTCCATGGCCCGCGCGGGGTCGGGCGGCGTGCCGCGCAGGCGGGCACCGAGCATGACATTATCGATGACCCGCGCCCAGGGGAACAGCAGATCCTGCTGGCCCATATAGGCGATGCGCCCGGCGAGCGGTGCGGCATCAGTGGCGGTGACCACCCCCGCGCTGGGGCGGGCGAGACCGGCGAGGATGCGCAATATGCTGGTTTTACCGACGCCGCTGGGGCCGAGCAGTGCCGTGAACTGGCGGGCTGGGATGTCGAAATTCAGGGCGTCGAAGACGGTGAGATCGGCGAAGCGTACCGCGAGATCGCGGATTTTTATCCCGGGGACCGGGGAGGTGACAGTCACGCTAGCGCCGGATTATGCGCGTTGTCTCAGACATCGTAGCTGATGACCACGTCATCGCCGCGCGGGCTGGCCTGGCAGGTGAGGATGTAGCCCGCCTGCACCTCATCAGGGGTGAGGCCGTAATTGACGTTCATGTCCACCGCGCCGGAGATGATTTTGGCGCGGCAGGTGGCACAGACGCCGCCTTTGCAGGCAAACGGCGCGGCCATGCCCGCGGCGCGGGCGGAATCGAGAATGTTGCCCAGGGCAGCGTCGAAAATAATGGTGGATTTGCGGCCGTCGAGCACCACGCCGATGCGCCGCCCGGCGGCGGCGCGGGCCGATGCCAAAGCGCGGGCGGCGTATGCGGGATCGATCGGGGTGGCGGAAAACCGCTCCAGCAGGATCGCCCCGGGCGGCACCCCGGAATCCAACAACGCAGCCTCGGCGGCGGCCATCATGGCCTCGGGCCCGCAGATGAAAAACTGGGAGATGGCGGCGGCGTCGACGAGATGGGCGAGTACGTCACGGCATTTGGGCGCATCGAGCCGACCGTTGAACAATTCGATGTCGTCTTCCTCAGCGGAGAGGAAATGATACACCTCGAAACGTTCCATATAGCGGTTTTTCAAGGCGGCCAGGGTTTCAAGAAACAGGATCTGGCCGCTATGGCGGTTGCCGTAAAACAGGGTGAAGCGGCTTTGCGGCTCGGTGGCCAAAGCGGTTTTGATGATGGACAGGATGGGGGTGATGCCCGAACCGGCGGCGAAGGCGGCATAGGCGGCGGCGCGGTGGGGCGCGAAAGCCGCCGTGAAGCGCCCGGCGGCGGGCAGGACTTCGAGCGTGTCGCCCGCGCGCAGAACCTGGTTGGCATAGGTTGAGAACCGCCCGCCTTGCAGGGTTTTGACCGCGACGCGCAGTTCATCATCGAGCGGGGCTGAGCAGATGGAGTAGTTCCGGCGGATATCCTCCCCGTTGATATCGGCCTTGAGCGTGAGGTATTGCCCGGCCTGGAAGCTGAAATCAGGCCGCAGGGCGGCGGGCACGTCGAACAGGAGCGAGACGGCATCTGGGGTTTCGCGCCGGATTTCACGCACGCGGAGCGGGTGGAACTGGGGTTTCGGCGTCACGGGCGGCTCCAGTTTTAAATTGCGCGCGGGGATGGTGGGGCGGCCGCGCGCCGGGAAAGACTCTGATGCCACGCGTCATTCTTCATGATGCTTGGCATCAGATACATTTGAAACGATCGAAGGGTTCGGCGCAATCCAGGCAGCGCCAGAGCGCCTTGCAGGGGGTGGAGCCGAAGCGGCTGATTTCAGCCGTGGCATGGGAGCCGCATTGCGGGCATGTCGCTGGCGCCTCATCCTGGCGGGCCAGCCGCGCGGCGCGGGGCTCTGGCGGGGCGATGCCGTAGGCCAGCAGGGCCTGGCGGCCAGACTCAGAGATCCAGTCGGTGGTCCAGGGCGGGGATAATTCGGTTTTGATCTGCACATCCGCCAGACCCGCGCCATCGAGCGCCATGCGAATGCTGGCATTTATGGCGATGGAGGCCGGGCAGCCAGTATAGGTGGGGGTGATGACCAGGATGGGGGGGGGGCCGTCACGGATCTCGCGGATGATGCCGAGATCGGTGAGCGAGATCACGGGGATTTCAGGGTCGGGGATGTGGGCGAGCAGTGCCATGATCTGCGCCGCGAGCGGCGATGCTGGGCCGGGAATTGAGCCAAGCGGCATCGGATCACCAGGTGGCATCGGGGTAGACGCGCTGGAGGTATTGCAGCGCCGAGAGGATGTGGCCGAGATGTTCGGTGTGGCGGCCATGCCGCCCGCCGGTGATGCCGCGCACGGGTTTTGGGGTCGCGAGCCCGGCCTGGGTGAGCGTGGCGTTGATGTGCGAGTCCCATTCCGGGCGGAATTTGGCGGTATCATCCATGAAAAGCTCATCGGTGAAGCGCCAGCACCATGCGAGCCCGTCTGCCATGCGGCGGTGGCTCTCCGACGTGCCATCGCCCAGGCGGACCACCCATTCGGCGGCGAAGCGGGCGTGGTAGGCGACCTCCTTCGCGGCTTTTTGGGCGATGGCGGCGATGGCGGGCGCTGCGGATTGCGCGAGGTCTGGGAATAACAGGGCCTGCCAGGTTGAGAACAGGAATTGCCGGGCGATGGTGCGCGCGAAGTCTCCGTTGGGTTGTTCCACCAGCAGGCAGTTGCGAAATTCATCCTCACGCCGCCGATACGCCAGGGTGTCGGCATCACGCCCCTGCCCTTCCGCCGCGCCCGCCGCGCCCAGGAAAAACTGGGCCTGGCCGAGCAGGTCGAGACCGATATTGGCGAGTGCGAGATCAACCTCCAGCGTGGGGGCGTGGCCGCACCATTCCGCCAGCCTTTGCCCGAGGATCAGCGCATCGTCACCCAGAGATGTTGCCAGTGCGACGGTCATCAGATGTGCTTGATGTTGTCGGGGACGATGTAGAAGGTGGGGTGGCGGTAGATTTTATCCTCTGCGGGGTCGAACAGCGAGGGGGATTCGCCAGGGTCCGAGGCGATGATGCTGGCCGATGGCAGGACCCACAGACTTACACCCTCCATCCGGCGGGTATAGACATCGCGCGCCGCTTCCAGCGCCATGCGCGGGTCGGCGGCGTGGACGCTGCCGACATGCTTGTGCGCGAGGCCGTTTTTGGCACGGACAAACACCTCCCATAGGGGCAGGGCGTTGGTCATATCAGGCGGCTTTTCGCTGGCTGCGTTTGGCCTCATGCGCCAGGGCGGCATCGCGTACCCAGGCATTGCTCTCCCAGGCGTCGATGCGGGCGGCGAGACGTTCCTTCGCGACCGGGCCCTCGCCGCGCACCACGGCGTGGAACTCCGCCCAGTCGATGGCGCCATAGTCATAGGCGTTGCGGGTTTCGTTCCATTTAAGGTCGGGGTCGGGGATGGTGAGGCCGAGGGCCTGGGCCTGGGGCACGGTGACATCGACGAATTTTTGCCGCAGGGCGTCGTTGGAGTCACGCTTGATGCGCCAGCGCATGGATTGGGCGGAGTTGGGGGATTGGTCATCGGGCGGGCCGAACATCATGAGCGATGGCCACCACCAGCGGTTGAGGGCGTCTTGCGCCATGCGGCGCTGGCCCTCGGTGCCCTGGGCGAGCACCATCATGGACTCGTAGCCCTGGCGTTGGTGGAAGCTCTCTTCCTTGCAGATGCGCACCATGGCCCGCGCGTAAGGGCCGTAAGAGGTGCGTTGCAGCGGCACCTGGTTGAGGATGGCGGCACCATCGACCAGCCAGCCTATGGCGCCCATATCAGCCCAGGTCAGTGTGGGGTAATTGAAGATGGTGGAGTATTTAGCGCGGCCCTGGTGCAGCGCCTCGGTCATGTCATCACGCGAAATGCCGAGGGTTTCCGCCGCAGAATAAAGATACAGCCCGTGGCCGCATTCATCCTGGATTTTCGCGAGCAGGATGGCCTTGCGGCGCAGTGAAGGGGCGCGGGTGAGCCAATTGCCCTCTGGCAGCATGCCCACGATTTCAGAATGGGCATGCTGGGAGATCTGCCGGATCAGGGTTTTGCGGTAGGCATCGGGCATCCAATCCTTGGGCTCGATGAACTGGTCATCGGCGACCTTGGCTTCAAACACGGCGTTGCGCTGGGTGTCATCGGCGGCGACGATGTGGAGATCAGTCTCGGGAGATAGCGATACCGTGTACATTTTGGCGCTCCTGACATGGCCGTGATGAGTGTTTTTAGAGGCTAGCTGATCAGATGATGGTTTTTCCGGTGCTGCGGGACAGACCCTGGAAAATGGCGACGATGCGGGCGTTGTCATCCGGGGCGCGGATGGTGACATGGTAGACGCCGGAGCGGCCTGAAAGGCTCTGCTCGACAGCTTCAGCCACCAGAATTTCCCCCGCGCGGGCCGGGGATACGAAGACGATGGAGGCCTGGGCGGCGACCGCACTCTCATTCCGGCTGTTGCAGGCATAGGCGAAGGCGGTGTCAGCCAGAGTGAAGATGACGCCGCCATGCAGGCTACCATGGCTGTTCAGCATGTCCGCGCCGACCGCGAGGGCGACGCGGGCGTAACCCTCGCGCGCGCTTTGCAACGTGAGGCCGTGGGCGATGTGCGCACCCTCCGCCGCGCGCATGTGCGATGCGACTTTAAGCGCAATGTCATCATTGGTTGTGACTGCATCCATAACTTACCCATTGCACAGGTGGCGGGAATTTGCAAGAATTAGGTGAACGCGCGTTCACCTATAACGAAAATTTTATAAAAATTCATTGCAAAATCAATACGTTAAAAGAGGAAAGCCGATGGACCAGGGGGTTTTGCCGAGTTATGAGCGCGGGCATTGGGCAGTGCCGACGGCGGGGATGGTGCCTGTGCTGTCAGCGTTGGATGGCGAGATTATCGCCCGGGTCGGCACGGGGGGCGTGAATTTCAAGGCCATGGCGGGCTATGCGCGGGAGGTTGGCGGGCCCGGCTTGCGGGCGCTGACCTTCCACCAGCGGGCTTTGATGCTGAAGGCCCTGGCGGCGGCGATTCTGGCGCGCAAGGAGGAGCTTTATGCGCTGTCGGCCTATACCGGGGCGACACGGCGCGATGGCTGGGTGGATATCGAGGGCGGGACGGGCACGCTTTCGAGCTATGCCTCAAAGGGGCGGCGGGAGCTGCCCAATGAACGGTTTTTTCTCGATGGTGAGCCGGAAATGCTCGCCAAAAGCGGCGCGTTCATGGGGCAGCATATTTACACCTCGCGCCAGGGCGTTGCCGTGCATATCAATGCGTTCAATTTTCCGGTTTGGGGGATGTTGGAGAAGCTGGGGCCTTGTTTGCTGGCGGGCATGCCCGCGATTGTGAAGCCCGCCACGGCATCGGCCTATGTTGCGGCGCATTGCTTCAAGATTATGATCGAGGCGGAGATTTTGCCGCCGGGGGCATTGCAGCTGATTTGCGGCGGGGTTGGCGATTTGCTGGATCATCTTGGCGGGCAGGATGTGCTGTCATTCACAGGCTCGGCCGCGACCGCGCAGCGTTTGCAGGCGCACCCGGTGATGGCGCGGGAGAGCGTGCGCTTTATCGCCGAGCGCGACAGCCTGAATGCCGTGATGCTGGGGCCGGATGCAGGTGTGGAGAGC
>JAQNCU010000203.1 GCA_029077775.1 Acidocella sp.
GGCCAGGCTGGGGCTGGATTGGCAGGCGGCGCGCGCGCGCGCCATCGCGGCCATTACGGCGATCGCGCCAAATGACTCGGCGGCGCGCTATGAGGGCATTGGCTGTACGGTGATCGCCGGGACGGCGCGGCTGCTCTCCGACCGGGAGATTGATGTTGGCGGGCGCATTGTGCGAGCGCGCCGCATCGTTATCGCCACCGGCAGCCGGGCGATCGTGCCGGAATTTTGCGCCGGGCTGGGCTATTACACCAACGAGACGATCTGGGGCATGACCGCCCTGCCCGCCCGCTTATGCATTCTGGGTGCCGGGCCGATGGGCTGCGAAATGGCCGAGGCGTTCGCGAATTTGGGTGTGGAGGTAACGCTGATCGGCCGGATGCTGCCGCGTGAGGCGGCTGATCTGGTGGCGCCTGTTGCGGATTCACTGCGGGCCAGGGGGGTCGTGCACGTAGCGGCGCGGGCGGTGGCGGGCCGGGCTGGGCCGGATGGTGGCGTGGTGCTGACATTGGCGGATGGGCGGAACTGCGCGGGTGCCTTGTTGCTCGCGACCGGACGGCAGGTGGAGACCGGGTGGCTGGGGCTGAAGCTGGCGGGAGGACCGGAGGGTATCCGCACGGATACGGGCCTGCGGGTTTTGGGGCAGCGGCGGATTTTCGCGGCGGGGGATTGCGCCGACCCGGTAGGGATTGGCCCGCAGCGTTTGACGCATGTCGCGGCTTCCCATGCCGGGCTGCTGGTGCGGCGGCTGGCTTTTCGGTTGCCCGCGCGATTATCAGCCGTGCCGCCGGTGCGGGTGGTGTATACCGCACCGGCCTTGGCGCAGATCGGCCCGGTTGACGGCGCGCGGGTGCTGGTGCGGCGGTTTACCGAGAATGACCGGGCGATCGCCGAAGGGGACATGACAGGGCTGGTGCGGCTGGTGTTGGATGCACGTGGGCGGCTGATCGGTGCCGGGATCACCGCCCCGCATGCCGGGGAGATGATCGGGATGTATGCGCTGGCCATCGCCCGGAAGATCCCCCTGCGGGTGCTGGCCGGGCTGGTGCTGCCCTATCCAACCCGCAGCGAGGCCGGGCGGCAAATGCTGGGCGCGTATTTCGCGGAGCGGCTGTTCGGCCCCGGCCCACGCAAAATTGTGGGGCTATTGAACCGCTTGCCGTAGCTCACGGTAACGTGCAGCGTAGCCGCATGGCAGTACGCTCCTCAATACGAGTCACCAATGTTCTGGCGTTGCAGGGGGGTGGCGCGCATGGCGCGTTCACCTGGGGGGTGCTCGACAGGTTGTTGCAAGATGGGCTGGAGTTCAGCGCGGTGTCCGGCGTGTCATCGGGGGCGATGATGGCGGCGATGGCGGTGCAAGGTTTTGTGCATAATGGCCGCCAGGGGGCGCGCGATGCATTGCGCAAACTATGGCAACGCGTTGCGGATGCGCATATTTTTGGCAATGTGAGCACCTCGCTGGACTGGATGTGGGGCTGGGATAAGGGTATGGCGTTGGGCAATGAGATGGCCTGGGCCGGGATCACCAATGCGCTGAGGATGTTCAGCCCCGGCCAGTTGAACCCGTTTGGGCAGAACCCGCTCGGGCCGTTGCTGGCGGATTTGCTGGACGTGGAAGCGATCTGCGATGCCCGCGCGCCACGTTTGTTCGTGGCGGCCACGGACGTGGAGGCCGGGGTGGCGCGGGTGTTCGAAAATCATGAAATTTCAGTTGAGGTTTTACTTGCATCTGCCTGTATTCCAATGATGTTTCCGGCCGTGAACATTGGTGGGCGGTTTTATTGGGATGGCGGGTATTCCTGTAATCCGGCGTTGAAGCCGTTGTTATCGCCGCGCCCTGAGCGGCTGGTGCTGATCCGCGCGCAGCCGCGCCGCCGCCAGGGCGTGCCCGATACCACAGCGGATATTGTGCACAGGCTGCATGAAATCGCCTTTCAGGCGCCATTGGATGCCGAATTGGCGGCGCTGCCGCGGCAAATTGAGCTGTTGGATATCGGCGCGGATGCGACACTTGGACAGCATTCATTGACCTCCAAAATGAACACCGAAAAGGCGTTTCTCGATGAACTGTTCATGGCGGGCCGCGACGCCGCCCTAACCGCCATGGCCGCATGATCAACTTTAAGGTCTTCGCGCGGTTGCGTCAGGCAAACGGCTTCGATCTGTTCAGCAGCAGCCTGTCGGCGCGGGTGTTGTGGCTGACCGTGAGCATTATTCTGCTGGTCGAGCTCGTGATTCTCATGCCAAGCCTGGGCCGGGAACGGCAGGCTTGGTTGTGGGATCATGTCACGCTGGCGCATCTGGCGGTGGCGTCAGGGGTCGCGAATGGGGTGGCTGCCCAAGATGGCGGGCCGATGCAGGCGTTGCTTAAACTTTCGGATATCGAGCGGGTGCAGATGAGCACACCGGGCGGGCTGCCTGCGGTGGTCGAACCAGGGCCGCCCGGGCGGGTGGATGAGCGCGTGTATCTGCCCGATGAGAGCCTGCTCTCCAGCATGTGGCAGGCGGATTTGCTGGTGCTGGGGCTGGGGCCTAAGCGGATTGAGCTGATCGCGGCGAGCCCGCTGCAAAACGATGTCAGCCTCGATATCGTGGTGAATGGCCGCACGCTGGCGGCGTCTCTGCGGGAATATACCGAGCATATCGCCGGATTATCGGTGATTGTGGCGCTGGTGACAGGGCTTTTGGTGTTTGCCGCCCTGGATAGGCTGCTGGTGCGCCCGATGCGGATTATCACCGCCAACATCGTAGGCTTCCGCGAAGACCCGGAGCGCGCGGGCGAGACCGATTTGAGCTGGCTGGCGCACCGGCGCAACGATGAAATCTCAGAAGCCGCGCGGCAACTGAAATCCATGCAGGATGAGATGCGCGCGGCGCTGTGGCGCAATGCCCGGCTGGCGGCATTGGGCACGTCGGTAGCGAAGATCAGCCATGATTTGCGCAATATTTTAAGCTCGGCACTGTTGGTGGCGGACCGCTTGCAATCGGCACCGGACCCGGTGACGCAAAGTGCGGCGGGGACGTTGATCTCGGTGGTGGAACGGGCTGCCGAGCTGGTCAGCCGGACCGTGGATTTCGCGCGGGAGGGGCCACCCGCGATCATGCGTTCAGCCGTGCCTGTGGCGGCGCTGGTGGCCGAGGCGGCGGCGGCGATCCGCACCACGGATGCCGGGGTGACGGTTGAGAACCATGTGCCCGAAAACCTGATATTAGCATTGGACCGCGCGCAAATTTTTCGTGTTCTGATCAATCTGGTGCGCAATGCGGTGGAGGCCGGGGCGGATTTGATCGAATTTACGGTAGACCATTTCGGCGGCGTGACGCGGTTGAAGATCCGCGATAACGGGCCGGGTTTACCGCTGCGGGTGCAGGATAAATTATTCATGCCGTTCGCCGGTTCAGGCCGCCGTGGAGGCACCGGGCTGGGGCTGGCGATCGCGCGGGACCTGATCCGGGCGCATGGCGGCGATCTGGTGCTGGCCGATACCGGGCCACGCGGGACCATGTTCGTGATGGATCTGGCGACCAGCGAGTTGCAGGGTGAAAGTGCGGGGCTGCTTAAATCGTCCTGACATGGTGGGCGCATGGTAGGTTCGGTTTCCGTGCGCGTCCGCGCAATTGCCAAAACATTTCATGGGCTATCAGGCGAAAAGCAGAAAAATCTTATTTTTTTCAGGTCATTGATCTTGGCCGTAAACTCATCTTGTAGAGTTCCATGATTCCGTTGGCGATAGATCCGAATTGCGTGAAACTGGCGGTGGCGGGCAATGGCGCGCTGGCGCTGCGGCGGCTGAATGCGCTGCGCCGGGCCGGGGCCGATGAGACGCTGGTTTTTGCCGATGCGCCGATTGTGGAGCTGGCGGCCGAGGCGGGGGTGTATCTGCGCCGCCATCTGCCCGAACCCAGTGACCTGAGCACGCTTTATGTTTTGTGGGTGGTTGATCTGCCCGCCACCGTGGCGGCCACGCTGGCGACGAGCGCACGGGCGCTGCGGGTGCTCGTGAATGTCGAGGATGTGCCGGAATACTGCGATTTTCACTCAGTCGCTGAGGTCAGGCGCGGTGATCTGCTGCTGACCGTTTCAACCAACGGCGCGGCGCCTGGGCTGGCGGGGACGATCAGGCGGAATTTGGAGCGGTGTTTTTCCCCGGAATGGGAAACGCGGGTGGCCGAGGTGGCGGCTTTGCGCAGAGCCTGGCGGGCGGAAGGTGTAAGTATGCCGGAGGCGGCAAAGCGGATTGAGGCGCTGGCCGAACAAGGCTGCTGGATGAGCTGCCCCCGGCCAGGGTGACCACCCAGCCCCCTGCCCCGCTTTTTCACGAGATTTTATAAGGTAATCGCATGTCAATGTCTATAAGCCTGCCGCAATCAGCGCCGTTCGCGCCCGAGCAGATCGCCGCCCTCGACCAGGTGATCGGGGCGGCATCGGTGGTGCAGCGCGCCTGGCTGTCTGGCTTTCTGGCCGGGCTGGATGCCGGGGCGGTAACACCTGCGGCGGCTGTGCCCGCCGGGCCGAAACCAAAATTGACGTTGTTGTACGCGACTGAATCCGGCAATGCCGAGGCGCTGGCCGGGCGGGCGCGGCAGGATGCGGCGAAGCGCGGCTTTGCCGTGCGGGTGCTGGACATGGCGGACGCGGACATGGCGACACTGGCGCAGGCGGGCACTGTGATCGCGCTGGTGTCCACCTGGGGTGATGGCGAGCCGCCACAGCGCGCCGCACCGTTTTTCCGCGCCTTGATGGCCGCCGATGCGCCCCGGCTGGACGGGCTGAACTTCGCTGTGCTGGCCCTGGGTGACAGCGCCTATGCGCAGTTTTGTGAAACCGGGCGGCAAATGGATGCGCGGTTTGAGGCTCTGGGCGCGGTGCGCGTGGCCGACCGGGTTGAGCTGGACCTCGATTACGAGGCGGGGGCCAAGGCGTGGCTGACCACGACGCTGGAGCGCCTGGCGCCTGCGGGGGCGGATGCGGGCTCGGTCATTCATGTGGATTTCCAGAAACTGGCGGTGGCCGCGCCGACCAAGCTGGCGCCGTTCGCCGCTGAGGTGACGGCGCATGGCAAGCTGACATCCGAGCGCGCCGAGGGCGAGACCTATCATGTCGAAGTTTCGCTGGAAGGCGCGGGGCTGCGTTATGAGCCCGGGGATGCACTGGCGGTGACGCCCGAGAACGACCCGGCTTTGGTTGGCGCGGTCATGAAAGCCGCCGGGTTGCAGGCCTCGCCCGAACTGCATAAGGCGCTGAGCAGCCGTTATGATATCAGCACGCTGACCGGCAAACAGGTGAAATCCTATGCTGCGCTGACCGGCGATGCGGGCCTGGCTTCGTTGGTGGCCGATGAGGCTCGGCTGGGTGCGTACCTTGATGGGCGGCAATGGATCGATTTGCTGGAGGCGACGGCGCACAGGCTGGAGCCCGAGGCGTTTACGGGATTGTTGCGGCCTTTGGCGCCGCGTTATTATTCCATTGCGTCGTCGCAGAAGCTGGTGGGCGAGGAAGCGCATCTGACCGTGGCGCGGCTGCGCCTCAGCGGTATCGTCGAGTACGCCGCCCTGCTCGGCCTGGCGCAGCGCTGGATCGAGACCTTGTGGGACAGCCTGCATCCGCAGCTCGACCCCGAGGACGACAACGACCCCACCTTGCGGGGGAACGCGCTGCTGCAAGTGGCGAATCCGGCCTGGGTAGTGCGCTTCCTGCGCGACATGCCGCTGGCGCGCTCGCCACGGGTGGGCTCCTTTTCCTGGCGCCAGATCGCGATGGCGACCGGTCAGATT
>JAQNCU010000204.1 GCA_029077775.1 Acidocella sp.
CCATTGCATTTCTCGGGCTGGTGACCTATGCCGCGTTCCGCGACATCCAGGTGTCTTCCCGTGTCGGTTTGGTGTTGGAGACGATCTCGATCGGGATCATCATCATCATCACCGCCATCGTCGTCGGCAAACACGGCACGGTGGTGGACAGCACGCAGCTCGATGTCTCCAAACTGAATTTTGGTGGCGTGAAAACCGCGATGGCCTTTGCGGTCTTCAGCTTCGTGGGGTTTGAGAGCGCCGCGACTCTGGCCAAGGAGTCCAACAACCCGCAGCGCAACGTGCCACTGGCGGTTATCGGCAGCGCCGCCGTGGCTGGGCTGTTTTTTACCATCATGTCCTACTTCATGGTTCTGGGGATGAATGATAACGCCAGCGCGATCGGTGGCAGCTCATCGCCCTTCGCGGACATGACCAATGCGGCGCATATGCCGTGGGCGGCCGGGGTGGTGTATTTTGCCGCCATGATCAGCGCCTTCGCCTGTGCGCTGGCCTGTATCAACGCCAGTTCGCGGATGCTTTATTCCATGGGCCGCTATCAGTTTCTGCACGGCTCCATGGGGATCGTCCATAAAACCCACAAAACACCTTATATGGCGGTCTTGGCCTCGGCCGCGATCGTTCTGGTGTTGATCTTGGCGTTGCTGCCAGAAGGGTTTTTGAACGGCTTTGGCCTGACCGGCACCATCGCCACCTATGGCTTTGTGGTGGTGTATTTCGGCGTTTGCGTGGTGGCCCCCATCGATATGTATCGCGGTGGCGTTTTAAAGGCACAGCACGTGATCATCGGGGCGCTTGGCGCGTTCTTGATGGGCTTCGTGGTCTATGCCAGCCTGGTGCCCTATCCCACTGCACCGTTTAACACGCTGCCACCCATCTTTCTGGCCTATCTGGTCATCGGGCTGGTCTGGTTTGCGGTGTTGAAGGCGAAATCGCCACAGGTGCTGCTGAGCATCGCAACCGACATGGAGGGCTGATCGGGGCGGGAACGTCCACCATCATCTGAAAACTTCCTGAATTTGGTTTTGGCAAAAAGCTCCGGGGGAAACCCCGGAGCTTTTTTGTGCCATTGACTTACCCGCCTCGGCACTTTACCTCGCGGGCTCTGGTTTTAAGGCGGCGTAGCTCAGCGGTAGAGCAGGGGAATCATAATCCCTTGGTCGGCAGTTCAAATCTGTCCGTCGCTACCAGGAATATATGTGTCACCAAGCCTTGTGTTCACCGGTCATCCGTACTTGACATTAGGGCCCGTGACATAAATCCCGTCATGACCTTATCTGCGTGCCCAAAATATCAGCAGTCGCTCAATGGTGCGCTTATTCATTGGTCTACAAATGAGTTTTGGAGGGTTTTCCTGCCCTTTTTTGTTGGCACAGATATTGCTGCGCTCCCGTTGTCGGATCGTCGGCGACGGGTGGGTGTGGCGGCATTCGCTCACGCCCGCGTGCATTTTTCATTGTCACCAAAGGGGTATCGTTATGTCGTCAGGAATAAAAATGCCAACACGCAGAGGGCTGATCGCGGGCGCGTCCGGGCTTGCCGCCCTCGGGTTTCCGGCACTGGGCAGAGCCGATACTCTCGCCGTGATCAAAAAGCGTGGCACGTTGATTGCCGCCACCGAAGATGATTACCAGCCTTTTGAGTTCTATAAGGATAACATGCTGACCGGCTATGATATGGAGTTGCTCGCTTTGCTTGAGCCCAAACTCCCGTTCAAGGTCGTTGATAATGTGGTGCCCTGGACGGGAATTCTGCCCGGCGTTTCCACCGGCAAATATGACATGGCGATCACCGCGATTCTGGTGACCAAAGCGCGGCTGGAGGTGTTGGATTTCCTCTCGCCGGTCGCGCAATCCGTGAATTATTATCTAAAGCGCGCGAACGACCACAAGATCAATTCGATCAAGGATTTATCGGGGCTGACTCTGGGCGTGGAAGCGGGCAGCGCGATGCTGACACAATTACCGCAATTGGCCGCCATGCTCGCCAAAACCGGCGGCAAGCTCGGCACAATCCAGCAATATCAGGGCTACCCGGAAGCGTATCAGGATTTGGCGCTGGGGCGCATCGATTACGTGGTGAACACGCAGCTCAGCCTGTACTCAATCCAGGCGGCAAGGCCCGGGGTGTTCGCTGTGGGCCAGCCTGTCTCCGCGCCGTCATATGTGGCGTGGGCAACCCAAAAGGGTAACACCGCTCTGGTCTCAATGTTCAACAAATTGCTGCTGGACCTGCGTGCCAACGGGTCGATGTATAAATTACAGAAAAAATGGTTCAACACGAGCTTTGAATCGATGCCGAAACACCCCATCGCCTTGTAGACTAATCCGATGCAGGAAGGAGATTATCTCGCCCTCCTGACCGGCGCCTGGACGACTTTGGCGATCGCCCTCCCCGCGATCGCCATGGGCGCGCCCTTGGGCCTCGCTTTGGCGCTGATCCGGTGGCGTAAAATCCCCGTGCTCGGCACAATTGCCGCTATTCTCGTCAGCCTGTTTCGCGCCACACCTTCAGTGACGCTCGTGTTGCTGGTCTATTACGCCGTGCCGCAAATCGGCATCCAGCTCGCCGAATTACCCGCGGCGATCATCACGCTCACACTGGGCACCATGGCCTATACCTGCGAAATCTGGCGTGGCGCGTTAATGGCGTTCCCGCGTGACCAATATGACGCGGCCATGGCAATGGGCATGACACGGGGGTTGCGGTTCCGGTTGATCGTTCTGCCGCAAATCGCCCGCGCGAGCCTGCCCGCTTTGGTGAATGAAATGACCCTGCTGATAAAAGTAACGCCAGCCGCGGCGGTGATCGGCCTCGTCGAGATCACGCGCGCCGCCGTGCGCGTCGGCGCGGAGACATACCAACCTTTGCCGCCGTTTTTGGTGGCGCTGGTCATTTATGCGGTGATCATCGGCACTTTGGTTGGGCTGCAGCGTTATCTTGAACACCGGCAAACCAGGGCCCTGGCGATATGACGAGTGGGATGGAGATTGTCTGGCAGCAACGCAACGTGATGTTGCATGGGCTGGCGACGACCATCGAACTCAGTCTCGTGAGCCTCCTCCTCGCCGCCTTGCTGGGGACTGGAATTTTCGCCGCCCTCATCCACCGGGCGAAGCCGGTACGCTTTGCCGCTGTGGCGCTGGTCGATGCCATGCGCTGCATACCCTTTATGCTGGTTGCTTATTTGCTTTATTATGGCGCGCCATCCGCTGGTCTCACGATGGATAATGTCACGGTCGGGATTGTTGCGCTCAGCCTTTACCACGCCTCATACATGGCCGAGTTGCTGCGCGGCGCCTGGAAGGAATTGCCAAAAGACACCGTGGATGCCGGCATCGCTTTTGGCTTTCATGGGGTTGGCCTGTTGCGGATCGTCCTGCCGCCGGTGGTGATCGCGGCAGTGCCCATGCTGGGCAACCAGTTCATTCAGATTATCAAGGATAGTGCGTTTCTGATTATCATCGCGGTGGAGGAACTGACATTTTCCGCCAATGCCATCCAGTCGATCTATTACGTGCCGTTTGCCAGTTTTGTGTGCGCCGTGCTGTGTTACTGGATGCTCTGCCTGATGGTCGAGGGTGGCGTAAAAGCCTTCTCGGTCAAAACCGCCCTGCGCCGCTGAGGAGATACAAATGAGCAACCACCTTACCACGGTACAGATCGCGCAATTCAACCAGGAGGGCTGGCTGGCACCCTTTCGGGCCATACCGGAGGCGGAAGCCGCCCGGGCGGTGGATTGGGTGGATGAGTATGAGCGTATTCATCAGGTGAACGTAAACCGGCATTTGAAAATCAAGGCCCATCTGGCGGCCCCATGGATATTGGCGCTGGCACAGTCTGACAATATCCTCGATGCCGTGGAGGGCTTGATCGGCCCGGATATCATGTTGTTCGGCGCGTCCATTTTCGCAAAAGCGGGCCAGGATCAGAGCTTTGTGTCCTGGCATCAGGATTCCGCGTATTTCGGGCTGGAGCCGCATGAGGAGATCACGGCCTGGGTGGCCCTAACGGCGAGCAATGAGGCCAATGGCGCGTTGCAGGTGTTGCCCCGCAGCCATACGGGGCCGGACCTGCCCCATATTGAAACCTATGCGGCAAATAACATGCTGGCACGCGGCCAGTCTCTCACCATCGAGGATGAAAGCCATGCGGTCACAATGAATTTGGCACCCGGCGAATTTTCGCTGCACCATGAACGCACCGCCCATGGGTCGAAACAAAACAACACTGCGACGCGCCGGATTGGATTTGCTTTTTTTTACATTCCCCCGCACGCACAATGCCCGGCCGGACGGCGCACCGCCCTGCTGGTCCGTGGGCAGGATAAATATGGCCATTGGGACCGCGACCCGCTGCCGCGCTACGACTTTGACCCCCCGGCCTATGCGGCGATGCTACAGGCCTGGGGCGCCTACCGTGATGGCGAGGTGAAACAGGCGGCGCATGCAACAACCATCTGAGCCGCTGCTCCGTATCGAAGGGCTGGAGAAATCATTCGGTGGCAACAAAATCCTCAACGGCATCGACCTTGCGGTGGCACCGCATGAAACGGTTTGCATGTTGGGGCCCTCGGGCTCGGGCAAATCCACCGTGCTCAGATGCATCAACTGGCTGGAAACGCCGGATGCGGGGGCAATCTTCCTGCGGGATCAACGTGTGGGCTGCCATGAGGATGGCAAAAAACCAATGTCAGACAGGGAGCTTTCAGAAATCCGCGCGCGAATGGGCATGGTCTTTCAGAGCTTCGCGCTATGGCCGCATTTAAGTGTGTTACAGAATGTGATGGTCGCACCCATCCATGTGCAGGGCCGCCCGAAGACATTCGTGCGCGAGGAAGCTCTGGCCATGCTGGATAAAGTGGGGCTCAGCGATAAACGCGATGCCTTTCCCTCCAGCCTCTCCGGCGGCCAGAAACAGCGCGTTGGGATCGCCCGGGCGTTGGTGATGAAGCCCGAGGTGATGCTGTTCGATGAACCAACCAGCGCGCTCGACCCCGAGCTTGTCGGTGAGGTTCTCCAGGTGATGCGCCAGCTTGCGAGAGAGGGGATGACGATGGTTGTCGTCACCCATGAAATGGCATTCGCCCGGGATGTGGCGAGCCATGTCGCGTTTCTCGACCAGGGCCGGGTCGCCGAGCATAGCACGCCCGACGCGTTTTTCACCGCGCCAAAAACCGAGCGAGCGCGAAGTTTTCTTAAACGCTACACGCGTGGGAGTTAACGACTGAGCCTTTAAGGTTGCGCAGATTGCACGGCAACGGCAAGCGTCAAGCAGTCTTGTATCAAACATGCAGAGCGGTTGACCCCCCGTTGGCTCGACTCACGATGCAACGAGGGGTCGCTTACTGATATTTACTCAGAAAAACTTCGCGAGGCGCAGTTCGATCGAACGGTTCAGGAACCCGCCATGGACACCCACATCATACTCGCCAACCACCATGACCTGGGTGGTCGGGTTGACGAACATCGACCCGGTTAAACGAAGTTGGGATTCGTTCGTGCGGTTGCCAGTATCGACAACAATCGGGGTGCCCTGCACCGCAACCGTCTGCTTGCCACCGAACGACTGGAAAAAGCCAGGGGCAATCGTGCCACCAATGGCAGGATCTATCGTGATGGGAAGATAGATGCGAATTTCGCCACCTGGCTGTTCACGATAGGTCTCATGCGGGCCGAAGGACCGGTTGTTGCTGTAAAAATATCCCTCACCCCAGGCCTCCAGCGCGACGTTTTTGCCTGTGGGCGTGCCCGCCAGAATCTGGTGGAACCCGG
>JAQNCU010000205.1 GCA_029077775.1 Acidocella sp.
GTATTTCACATGGCGCAAAGTCGCCGGATCGACATCGATCCAACCCGCTGCATTGGCGAGCGGGCTGGCGCGCACAAAATCCGGCGCGATTTGCGGCGGCACGGCGTGCAGCATGTCAAACGCCCGCTCATAGCGTTTTGGCTTGCCTGCTTCATCCTTGCCCTCGAACGTCGCGACCCGGTTCGGCCCGTCCACCGCCACCAGCGTCGAGCCAAATCGCAGATCGACCCCGTATGTTTCGATGTATGCCATCAACGCTGGCACATAGGCTGGCACCCCGAACAGCACGCCGCCCGCGTTATGAAACTCAACGTCGATATTCTTTAAAATCCTGGCTTCCCGCCAGATATCGCAGGACAGATACATCGCCTTCTGCGGCGCCCCGGCGCATTTTATCGGCATTGGCGGCTGGCTGAACAAAGCCCGCCCCCGTTTCAGCGCCTGCACGGCCTGATACGTATAGGGTGCCAGATCATACCGGTAATTCGAGGTCACGCCATGCGCGCCCAAGGCCTCGTCAAGCCCGGGGATCGCCGCCCAGTCCAGCTTGATCCCCGGTGCGGCCACCAGCACCCGATACGCCATTGCGCTGCCATCGGCGAGCACCACCTTGTTCTCATCGGCGGCAAAACCCACCGCCGCCTGCTGAATCCAGGTCACATGGTCGGAGATCAGGCCCCGCATGTCGCGCTTGGTCTGCGCGGGCGTAAAAACGCCAGCCCCCACCAGGGTCCAACCCGGCTGGTAATAATGCGCCGTCGCCGGGTCGATCACGCAGATGGAAAGCCCGGGTTGGCGCCGCAACAGGCTGGCAATGGTGCCCAGCCCCGCCGCCCCCGCGCCAACCACCACCACATCGTAAATCTTACGCGGCTCGGCCATCACCAGGCTCCCTGCATTATTGTCTGTGGCATCGGGTTCATGGCCGGTTGATCAGGCGGAACAACACCATGCCCCCCGCCATGCTGGCCACGAACAGCGCCGCCGGGCGGGGGTTGATCGCCAGATCCGCGATGGCGGGCCCTGGGCACAACCCGGCGATGCCCCAGCCGAGCCCAAAAATCACCGCCCCAGCGCCCAGCCGCCAATCTATGTCCCGTGTGTCGGGTAGCGTAAATGAAGCTGCCAGCATGGGGCGGCGCATCCGGCGCTGCACCCGCCATGCCATCGCCATGGGAATGATCGCACCGCCCATGACAAAGGCCAGTGTTTCATCCCAGGCGCCGAATATATCCAAAAACCCCCGCACGCGGGCCGGATCGGCCATGCCGGACATCGCCAGCCCCGCCCCGAACAAAGCGCCCGCAAACAGCCCCAGCCCGGCCTGCCGCGCTACCATGCCACGCCCAGCAACCGCATCGCCGCCACCGTCACCACACCGGAAGCCATAAACCCGGCCGTCGCCACCATCGAGCGGATTGAAAGCCGTGAGAGCCCGCACACCCCATGCCCGCTGGTGCAGCCCGAACCCAGCCTCGTCCCGAACCCCACCAGCACCCCGCCCAGCACCAGCAAACCCGTTGAAGCCGGAAAGCGCGTGGCCACCCCGCCGGAGACCAGCACCACCAACCCAGCCCCCAGCGGCAACCCCATGATAAACGCCGCCGCCAGCACCCGTGGCGCGCCGCCAGCCAGGCCCATAACCCGCGCCGCCATACCGCTCACCCCGGCGATCCGCCCATTGCCGAGCAGCATCACCACCCCGGCCAGGCCGATCATCAAACCGCCCAGGAAACCCCGCCCCGGCATCGGGGCCATGATTACGAGCCCCGGCATCGGGGCCATCATTACGAGCCCCGGCATCGGGGCCATGATTACGAGCCCCGGCATCGGCGCCATCACAGCCTGTCCAGTGGTATTTTCAAATACCTCGTCCCGTTCGCCTCGGGCTCCGGCAAATGCCCTGCGCGCATATTCACTTGCACCGCGGGCAATATCAGCTTCGGCATCCCCAAACCGGCATCCCGCGCGGTGCGCATGGCCACAAACGCATCCTCCCCCACCCCGTCATGCACATGCACATTCCCGGATTTCTGCGCACCGATCGTGCTCTCCCAGGCGAATATTTCGCGTCCCGGCGCCTTGTAGTCATGGCACAGAAACACCCGCGTTGCCTCCGGCAGCCGCAACAGCCGCCTGATCGAGCGATAGAGCCCCCGCGCATCCCCGCCCGGAAAATCAGCCCGCGCCGTGCCGTAATCAGGCATGAACAGCGTATCACCGCAAAACACCGCATCGCCGATCACATAGGCCATGTCGGCGGGCGTATGGCCCGGCACATGCAATGCCATCGCCGCCATGGCCCCCAGGCTGAACCGGTCGCCATCATCGAATAACCGGTCGAATTCACTGCCATCGCGGGCATCATCGGTGCCTGCGTTGAAAATTTTTCCAAAAACCTGCTGCACCTCGATAATCCCGCGCCCAATGGCCAGCACGCCGCCCAGCGCCCGCTGCAAATAGGGGGCTGCCGATAAATGATCGGCATGGGCATGGGTCTCCAGCAGCCACGCCACATCGAGCCCCGCCGCCTTCACGTAATCGATCACCACATCAGCGGATTTCGTGGAAATCCGCCCGGCGGCGACATCGAAATCCAGCACGCTGTCGATAATCGCGGCCTGCTTCGTGGCCGGGTCGTGCACCACATAGCTCGCGGTGTTCGTGGCCTCGTCGAACACGCAATGCACCACCGCAGGCGCTATTGCCTGGGCGTCCCGCACGAGCCTTGAGGCATCATCGATAACCGTATCGGCTTGCATAGCGTCCTAAAAAATTCACAATTATATTAACTATGTAATTGTAAATCCCAACGCCGTCAAGCCGGCCCCGCCGCCAGCGGAAAATGGCACGCCACCGCCCGCCCATCGGCGCCCGCACGCAAAACGGGCATGGTTTCCGCGCATACAGCCTGCGCCCCGGGGCAGCGCGTATGGAACCGGCAGCCAGATGGCGGCTTGGCGGGGGAGGGGGGTTCGCCCTGCAGAATCTGCCGCGTCCGGTGCCCGCCGGGCACAGGCTCCGGCACCGCCGAGATCAACGCCGCCGTGTATGGGTGCGCTGGCCTGTGCAGCACCAGATCCGTCGCCCCGATCTCCACAATCTGGCCGAGATACATCACCGCGCACCGGTCCGCGATCTGGCGCACCACGCTTAGATCATGCGCGATGAAAACATAGGTGAGCCGCAACGCCGCCTGTAAATCGCTCAACAGATTCACAATCTGCGCCTGAATCGAAACATCGAGCGCCGAGACCGGCTCATCGGCGATGATCAACGCGGGCGATAAGGCGATGGCACGGGCAATGCCGATGCGCTGGCGCTGCCCGCCGGAGATCTCGTGCGGGTACCGGCTGAGATAATCCGGCGCCAGACCCACCAGCCCCATCAACGCCAATAGCCGCGCCTCAATGGCCGCGCGGTCACCGAATTTATGCACACGCAACGGCTCGGCGATCAGATCGCCCAGGCGCCGCCGTGGGTTGAGCGAGGCATAAGGGTCCTGGAACACCATCTGCATATCCGCCCGCAAGGGCCGCAGGCGTGCTTCCGGCAGGCGTGTGATGTCGTGGCCTTTAAAGATCACCTGGCCGGAATCCGGCTGGTAGAGCCGCAACAAACAGCGCCCCAGTGTGGATTTGCCGCACCCGGATTCCCCCACCAGCCCCAATGTTTCACCGGTGAAAACCTCGAATGACACATTGCTCAGCGCCTGCACGCGCCGCACCCCGCCGCGCGAGAAGCGGCTGCCGGAGGTAAATGTCTTGGTGAGGTCTCTCACCTCCATCAACAGCTCAGCCATGCCAGGCCGCCTTCCAACACGCGCATGACCGGCCAGCCTGAGCGTGCAAAGCCGGGCGCATTGCGCATTGCGCATCCGCCAGGCCGCAGCGCGGCGCAAACCCGCACCCCGCCGGTTTGTCATGCGGCGCGGGTGGCGCACCCGGGATTGCGGGCAGCCGCGCCAGCTTGGCCCCATGCAAACGCGGGATCGCGCCCAGCAACCCGGCGGTGTACGGGTGCGCGGGCCGCGCGAACATCCCCGCCACATCCCCGGCTTCGGCAATGCACCCGGCATACATCACCACCACCCGGTCGGCGACCTGCGCCACCACGCCCATATCATGCGTGATCAACAACACCGAGGAGCCAAAATCCGTCCGTAATTTCAAAACCAATTCCAATATTTGCGCCTGCACGGTCACATCCAGCGCGGTGGTCGGCTCATCGGCGATCAGCAACGCCGGATCGCAGGACAAAGCCATCGCAATCATCACCCGCTGGCGCATCCCGCCCGAGAGCTGGTGCGGAAACCGGTTGGCGACATCGCGCGGATCGGCGATCCCCATGGCCCGCAGCAATTCCACCGCGCGCGCCCGGGCGGCCCTGCGAGAGATGTTCTGGTGCACACGGATCTGCTCCATAATCTGCGCGCCGACAGTATAAACGGGTGTCAGCGCCGTCATCGGGTCCTGGAAGATCATCGCCATCGCGCCGCCGCGCAGCTTGCGCATCTCGCGCGCGGGCAGTTTCAGCACATCGCGGCCCTGGAACCAGATCTCACCCGTGATCACCGCATTCGGGTCGGTGATCAACCGCATAACACTCAGCGCGGTCAGGCTCTTGCCGGAGCCCGATTCCCCCACCACCGCCAAAATTTCTCTTGTGCCGATGGCGAAGGAGACATCCTCGACAATCGGCAAAACCCCGCGCGCGGTGCGGAATGATACGCAGAGATTACGAATATCGAGCAGCGGCGTCTCGCTCATCTCGCGCATATTCTCAACTTAGCCCACGTCCCGTGCGAACTAACATCTAGCGCACGTCCCGTGCGACTCAACATTTAGCGCACGTCCCGTGCAATTTAACATTTAGCGCACGTCACGTGCGCGGGGATCAATGACCACATACAGCATATCAACAACGGTATTCGCGACCACGATAAACACCGCGCCATACATCACCGCCGCCATAATAAACGGCAAATCAAGATTCTGTAGCGCCTGATAGGTCAGCATCCCCACACCCGGCAGGCTGCTCACCACCTCGATCAGCAGCGCCCCGCCACCCACCAGCGCGCCAAAATCGAGCCCGAACATCGAGACCAGCGTGATCAGGCTCATCCGCAGCGCGTGACGAAAAATAATCTGCGCCTCTGACAGCCCCTTGGCCCGCGCCGTGCGAATATAATCCTCGGCCATCGCGTCCACCAGATTGGCGCGCAACACCCGGCCATATAGCCCCACATAGGTCACTGCCAGCACCACCCAGGGCACCACCAGGCTTTTAAACCAGCCCACCGGGTCTTGGGCGAGCGGCACATAACCCAACGCGGGCACCCAGGAGAATAACCAGCTGTTATGGAACTGCGCCTGGGTGATCAAATTCGCCACCTCGCCCAGCCAGAACACGGGCATGGACACACCCACCAGGCTTAAAAACATCAACATGCGGTCCACCACACCGCCGCGCAGCACCGCCGCCAGAACACCGATTATGGTCGAGAGCACCAGCCATAAAATCGCCGCGCCGAACACCAGCGACAAGGTCACAGGCACGGCCTGCAAAACCGCCGGGATCACCATCTGACCCGGATTCACGAACGATGTGAGATCTTGCGAGATGAATAAATGTTTCATCATCAGCGCATATTGCACCGGCAAAGGCCGATCCAGCCCAAAGCTGTGGCGCACCGCCGCCAGCGTCGCCGGGCTTGCCCCGCGCCCGGCAATCCGCGCCGCCGGGTCG